>JBAVOD010000629.1:0-13737 GCA_049691735.1 Bacteroidales bacterium | reverse complement strand
CATCTCAGCTTGGGATCCGCCAGCCGGCGGACTACCACTGAGCTACTCCCGCATTATACTCCAGCATTATTTCAGAACTCATCTCAGCCTGGGATCCGCCAGCCGGCGGACTACCACTGAGCTACTCCCGTATTATAATTCAACATTATTTCAGAACTCATCTCAGCCTGGGATCCGCCAACCGGCGGACTACCACTGAGCTACTCCCGCAATTAATCCGCGAAACTTCGACAAAAGTAATAAAAAGTAATAAATTGAAGCTAATATCACTTCCTGCCCGAAAAAATCATAGAACAATAATGTTCATTCTATCGGACCCGGGAGAAATAAAAAAACAGTTAACTTACGGGTTAACTCAAAATTTGAAAGAGCTGCCCCCTGGAACAAAATAAACCTGATAGCCCTGGATACGTGATTTGAACGAGGTGTATTATTAAAAAGAATAGCATTTGCGGTCATTTGACTTTAATACTTTTCAAGCAGTTTAATTAAAAAATAACCACATGAAAACCTTGGAAAAAACGATGATTGCACTGGCAATGTTTTTGTCAGTCGCTTTGGTCACACAAGCTCAGGGAAATTATAAAAACTTTGAAGTAGCAGTTTACTCCCGTGCCTACGAAACAGCTAAAATGGGAGATGACAAGTGGCTTCAATCCATATGGGATGAAATTTCCCGGCAGGTCAAAGTGGATAAGATCTATCTGGAAACGCATCGCGACCTGGTGATAGTTGACGAACCAACCTTACTGAAGGCCAAAAAATTTTTTGAGAGCAAAGGGATTAAAACAGCCGGAGGAATTACGCTTACGATCAACGAGAGCAATAATTTTCAGACCTTTTGTTACTCCAACCCGGAGCAACGTAAAAAGGTGCAGGAAATCGTCGAATATACTGCCAGACATTTTGATGAATTGATCCTTGATGATTTCTTCTTTACCAACTGCAAGGATGAATCGGCCATTAAAGACAAGGGTGATCTAAGCTGGACCGATTACAGGCTCAAATTGATGACTGAAGCTGCCCGGGATTTAATTATAGGTCCCGCCAAAGCCGTGAACCCAAAGATAAAAGTGGTGATCAAATACCCGAACTGGTATGACCATTTCCAGGGATGTGGGTTTAACCTGGAAACAGAGCCAAAGATGTTTGACGGGATCTATACCGGAACGGAGACCCGCGATCCATCGGGCAACCAGCATTTGCAGGCTTACGAGGGTTATTCAATTTTCCGGTATTTTAATAATATTGCACCGGGTAAGAACGGAGGAGGCTGGGTAGATGGCGGGGGTTTGCAATATATGGACCGTTATGCCGAACAACTCTGGCTTACCCTGTTTGCTAAGGCGCCCGAGATTACTCTATTCGATATCCGGGGGTTGCAGCGTCCGTTGATGAAAACCGATCGCGCCGAATGGCAAGACCGTGAATCGGTCAGTTTCAACTACGATGAAATGATGAAGCCTGTGCCGGATAGAAGCGGCAAGATGGTGCTTCCGACAACCATAGCCCGGGCAGCAGGGTACACATTTGAAATGGTCGATCAAATACTAGGTGAGCTTGGCAGGCCGATTGGCATAAAGAGTTATAAGCCGTATAATTCATCGGGCGATGATTTCCTTCAAAATTATATGGGCATGATTGGTGTTCCAATGGATATTGTTCCCGAATTTCCTGAAGACGAACCGATAGTGTTCTTAACAGAACAGGCGAGCTTCGACCCGGCTATCATTGCCAAAATAAAAAAACATCTGATGGCAGGAAAGGAAGTTTTGGTTACTTCGAACTTTTTGAGGGTCATGGAGAATAAGGGTTTGAGCGATATTGCGGAAATCAGGTACACCGATCAAAAAGCCCGTGTAAAAGAATTTACAGCAGGGTTTGGTCCCCATCTCTTCTCAAACCGCGAGATACTGATCCCTGAAATTAAATATTACACAAATGATTCGTGGGAAGTGGTTTCAGGACTCGATTACACTAATGGGTGGCCTATCCTGCACCGCGCCGACTATGCAAACGGCAAACTGTACGTTCTGACCATCCCTGATAATGTCATCGACTTGTACAATCTGCCGGTCGGAGTGACAAATAAAATCAAGGAAATACTGACAGCCAAACTGCCGGTGATGCTTGAAGGTCCCGGTTACACGAGTTTGTTCGTTTACGATAATAATACAGCTATTGTGGAATCGTTCGCGAATGAGAACGTGCAGGTACGCTTGCGCACAGGTGCCGGTATTCAGACAGTTAAGAATATACAAACCGGTGAAGTCATCTCCGGAAAGAAGCTTCAGATCTCGCAGGGATGGAATAAACCGCCTCTTGTAAAACAAGTGTTTGAGATGAATATTAAACCGCATTCGTTTGTTGTACTGAAATTTCAATAACCGTTTCGCGCCTGAAACTTCGTTTAACCGATTCTTTGTAAATTTGATCTGCATTTTCCGAATCCAAAACAATGAAAGCTGAAATAATTGCAATCGGCGATGAACTCCTCATCGGCCAGACAATCGATACAAACTCTGCATGGATAGGGGCTGAGCTCAGTCTCATAGGCTTTGATGTCAACAGAAAGGTCACAATACATGACCGGAGGCCTGACATTCTGGCTGCCCTTGCGGGGTCGGCGGGAAAAGCCGATGTGGTGCTGATAACAGGAGGCCTGGGACCAACCAGCGACGACATCACGAAACCGACGCTATGCGAGTTTTTTAATACCAGGCTGGTCATTAATGAAGAGGTACTTGGCATGATCACGGAATTGCTTGCCCGCCGCAATTTTCAAATGGGTGAAAACAACCGCAGGCAGGCAGAAGTCCCCGAATCGTGCCGTGTGCTGACCAACGCAATGGGCACCGCTCCCGGAATGTGGTTCGAAAAGGACAATACTGTTTTCATATCAATGCCGGGAGTGCCTTACGAGATGAAATATATTATGAATCAGCATGTCGTACCAATGTTAAAGGATCGCTTCAGGTCACAGCACATTATTCACAGAACAATAATGACATACGGAACTTCAGAAGCAAGATTGTCCGATTTACTTGCGGGTTTTGAGAAGGAGCTTCCCGGATCGGTATCACTTGCATATCTTCCTTCGTCAGGGATAAACAAGCTGAGACTAACCGTGACCGGACCAGACAGAAATAATGTATCCGCTATTCTTGAAGAACAGGTCGGCAAACTTTATTCCGTGATACCTGACCTCATTTACGGAGAGAATGAGGAAACCCTCGAAATTGTTGTCGGCAGGGAACTTGTCAGCCGGGGAATGACCCTCGGTACTGCTGAAAGCTGTACGGGTGGAAATATTGCTCACCTGATAACATCAGTTCCGGGCAGTTCGGGGTATTTCAGGGGGTCGGTAATCACCTATGATAATAATGTCAAAACATCACTGCTCGGCATTTCTGAAGAGCTTATCGGCAGGGAGGGAGCCGTAAGCGAACCTGTAGCAAGGGCAATGGCCGAAGCGGCAGCAAAGCTTCTTGCCACCGATTTCTCGGTTTCAACATCGGGGATCGCCGGTCCGGATGGCGGAACGCCCCTCAAGCCTGTAGGCACAGTTTGGATAGCAGTCACTTCACCTTCGGGAACGGTTTCCGAACTGCACACATTCGGAACCGACAGGATGTTAAATATCACAAGGTTTTCATTTGCAGCCCTGAACCTTCTCAGAAAACAGATTATCAGGACGTAAAGGATGAATTTGCAGGTGTTAATAAAATTTGCATATAAAGTATTTGCTTAATCAGATAAAAATCACTTACTTTGCGCTTCCTTTTTTAGGAATAATCATAAGTTTCAGAAGTTAAGCAGGTATCAATGTCAAAGGTTTGTCAGGTAACAGGGAAGAAGGCGGTGGTTGGCAATAACGTATCGCATTCGAAAAGAAGGACAAAAAGGAAATTTTACCCTAATCTTTTTGTTAAAAGATACTATCTCCCGGAAGAAAAGAGATGGATCACTCTCAAGATTTCTGCCGCAGGAATGCGCCTCATAAACAAGAAGGGACTTACTTCAGCGATGAGGGAAGCAAAGGAAAAAGGATATATTCTGAACTACTAAACAGAGAATAGAAAATGGCAAAGAAGGCAAAAGGCAACAGGCAGCAGGTCATCCTGGAATGCACCGAGCAGAAGGAGACCGGAGTGCCCGGGATGTCAAGGTATATTACAACGAAAAACAGGAAGAATACACCCGACAGGCTCGAAAGAAAGAAATACAATCCATTTCTTAAAAAACATACTCTTCACAGGGAAATAAAATAAAAAGGTTTTACAATGGCAAAGAAAGTTGTTGCAACACTGAAGACCGGAAGCGGTAAGATATTTACCAAATGCATAAAGATGGTCAGGTCGGACAAGACAGGGTCTTATCAGTTTAAGGAAGAAGTTGTTCATAATGACCATATTAAAGATTTTTTCACTAAGAAATAAACCGGACAGGTTTAGCAGATATCAAAGGCTTTCTTCCTGACCGGAGAGAGCTTTTTTTATATATAATGCCTCAAAATATACTGATGGGCTGGTTCGGATTCGCAAGCAAGGAAAAGAAAGAGGTCCTGAACAAAGGACTCGAAAAGACAAAGGAGAGCGTCTTTACAAAACTGTCACGCGCGGTTGTCGGAAAATCAAGGGTCGACGATGAGGTGCTTGATAACCTGGAAGAGGCACTTGTTACTTCCGATGTGGGTGTTTCAACCACACTGAAGATAATTGCCCGGATAGAGGCCAGGGTGGCAAAGGATAAATATCTGAACACAAGTGAACTAAATGAAATACTTAAGGAGGAAATAGTCTCCCTTCTTGAAAAAAGCGTTTCAGCTGCCGGCACTGATTTCACAATGCAGCTTGCTTCTGTTCCCTATGTAGTCCTCGTGGTTGGTGTCAACGGTTCCGGAAAGACAACAACAATTGCAAAGCTCGCATACCAGTACAGGACCGCCGGCAAAAAGGTACTGCTGGGAGCAGCCGATACTTTCAGGGCTGCAGCAATCGAGCAGCTTCAGATCTGGGCCGACAGGGCAGGGGTACAGATGGTAAGGCAGCAGATGGGTTCGGACCCGGCATCGGTGGCATACGATTCGGTAAAATCAGCCGTTGCAGGCAAATATGACGTTGTGATCATCGATACTGCAGGCCGCCTTCATAACAAGGTAAACCTGATGTCGGAACTTTCAAAGATAAGGCGGGTAATTGAGAAGGTCATTCCCGAAGCACCCCATGAGGTGCTGCTGGTCCTCGACGGTTCAACCGGACAGAATGCATTCGAACAGGCAAAGCAGTTCACTGCCGCAACAAGTGTGACCGCTATGGCAATTACAAAGCTCGACGGTACCGCGAAGGGGGGAGTAGTGATCGGCATTTCGGATGAGTTCAGTATCCCCGTAAAATATATCGGACTTGGCGAGAAGCTTGATGACATCCAGATCTTCAATCCCTACGAGTTCGTCGATTCGTTATTCACTTCAAATAAGTAGAAAAATCTAATTGAAGTCGTCCAATCAGAACAGGAATATAAATATAGTAACCCTCGGTTGCTCAAAGAACATTGTTGATTCGGAAAAGCTTCTGAGGCAGATCAAGGCCGGGGGCTTCAGTGTTACATATGATCCTGCGTCACATACGGCCGATACCGTAATAATCAACACATGCGGATTCATTAATGATGCCCGGGAAGAGAGTGTTAATACAATTCTCAGCTATATCGGCGATGTTCAGTCAGGAAGAGTAAGAAATCTTTACGTAATGGGGTGCCTTTCCGAAAGGTATATGGATGCCCTTGAAAATGAGATCCCTGAGGTGAAGAAATACTTCGGCGTGAACAACATCGATGATATACTTAAAGAATTGAGTGTCAGTCCACGGCAGGATCTGCTGACCGAAAGGATATTGACCGGACCGGGCCACTATGCCTATCTGAAAGTATCGGAAGGGTGCGACAGGAAGTGTGCATTCTGCGCAATTCCCGCTATCAGGGGAAAATATGTTTCACGTCCTACCGGTGAACTTTTGGCTGAGGCGCGTAACCTGGCTTTCCTCGGAGTAAAGGAGTTGATTCTCGTAGCCCAGGATCTTAGTTATTATGGGCTTGACCTTTACCGGAAGCAAATGCTTCCGGAGCTCGTGAAATCCTTGCTCGGCATGAAGTCATTCGAATGGATCAGGATTCACTACCTCTATCCTGCCAATTTTCCTATGGAGCTGATCCCGCTTATGAAGGATAACCCTCAGATATGCAGCTACATCGACATTCCTATTCAGCATATTTCAGATAAGATCCTCGGCATGATGAGACGATCACATGGCGAAAAGGAAACAAGAGATCTGCTATATAACATAAGGCATGAGCTTCCCGGTGCAGTGATCCGTACCACCCTAATTGTGGGCCATCCGGGCGAAACCAGGAAAGAATTCAACCGGCTGCGGGATTTTGTGTCCGAATTCAGGTTCGACAGGCTGGGAGTGTTTGCCTACTCGCATGAGGAAGGCACTTTCGCTGGTGACAACTATGCCGATGAAATACCGGCAAAGGATAAGGAATCGCGCGTTGCCGAACTAATGGAAATTCAGCAGTCGATATCGTATGAACTGAATAATGCCAGGAAAGGAAACGTGCTGAAAGTAATTATTTACCGGTCTGAAGGTGATTATTTTATCGGCCGGACTGAATTCGATAGTCCTGAAGTGGACCAGGAGGTCCTGATCAACAAGCAAAACGATCTTAAAGAGGGAAATTTTTATAATATCCTGATCACAGGAGCCACCGAATTTGACCTTTTCGGCGTCCCGGTCGCGGATGAAGACAACCGCCACAGGAACGCCTGAATCAGTCACTTTTAATTTGAAGAAGCGCTTGCTATTTCCGGAAGCTCAGGCTTCTGCTTATGGATCTTTATTTTAATCTCTGACTTTGTGCTGTTGAATCCGACATAGATAGTATCGCCTTCCTTCAGCTCTGACCGTATAAGCACTTCAGCCATAGGGTCTTCGAGATATTTCTGTATTGCCCGTTTGAGAGGACGTGCGCCGTAGGTGGCGTCGAATCCCTTCTCAGCAATATAATCCCTTGCCGAAGAAGCGATCTTGAGCTGATATCCAAGCTGCTTGACCCTGTCGTACAATCCTTTGAGCTCGAGGTCGATGATCTTGTTTATCTCCTCCCTGCCGAGTGAATTGAACATTATTACGTCGTCGATCCTGTTCAGGAATTCAGGAGCAAATGTCTTCTGGAGCGCTTTCTGGAGTATGCTCCTGGTCTGCTCATCACGGGTGGCTTTCCTTGTACTTGTATCGAAGCCAACGCCGTGTCCGAATTCGGCGATCTGTCTGGTGCCGATATTCGAAGTAAGTATCACGATGGTATTCCTGAAATCGACCCTGCGTCCCAGAGAGTCGGTAAGCTGACCTTCGTCAAGGACCTGCAGAAGTATGTGGAACACATCGGGGTGAGCTTTTTCAATTTCATCAAGAAGAACAACCGAATAGGGTTTTCTCCTTACTTTTTCAGTGAGCTGACCGCCTTCCTCATATCCAACATATCCGGGAGGTGCACCTACAAGCCTCGATACCGAGAACTTCTCCATGTATTCGCTCATATCGATCCTCACGAGGTTATCGGTGGTATCGAAAAGGAATTTTGCCAGCACTTTGGCAAGCTGTGTTTTACCAACACCTGTCGGTCCAAGGAAAATGAAGGTTCCGATGGGTTTGTTGGGATCTTTCAGGCCGGCTCTGTTACGTTGAATGGACTTCACGACCTTTTCGATTGCCTCATCCTGGCCGATAACACTTCCCTTGAGCTCATCGCCCATCTTGAGAAGCCGTGTACCTTCAGTCTGAGCAATGCGCTGCACCGGAACTCCGGTCATCATTGCAACCACTTCGGCTACCTTTTCGGCATCAACGATCTCGCGGTTTACCGAAAGTTCCTTTTCCCATTTCTTTTTTTCAACCTCGATAGCATCGATAAGGTCTTTCTCCTTATCGCGGAAACTGGCAGCCTTTTCGAAATTCTGGTTTTTGACGGCCATCATCTTTTCCTTCTTGGTATCTTCCAGTTGTTTCTCAAGTGAAAGGATCTTTTCAGGAACTACAATATTTGATATATGTACTCTTGAACCAGATTCATCGAGTGCGTCAATTGCCTTATCGGGCAGATGCCTGTCGGAAATATAACGGTTGGTGAGCCTTACGCATGCTTCTATGGCATCGGGGGTGTATATAACATTGTGATGTTCCTCGTACCTCTCCTTGATGTTGTTAAGAATGTGTATTGTCTCTTCGATCGAAGTAGGTTCAACAATGACCTTCTGGAATCTCCTTTCAAGTGCTCCGTCCTTTTCGATATGCTGACGATACTCGTCAAGCGTGGTTGCCCCGATGCACTGGATCTCTCCCCGTGCAAGGGCCGGCTTCAGCATGTTCGCGGCATCGAGCGATCCTGTCGCGCCTCCGGCACCTACTATCGTATGGATCTCGTCAA
The DNA here is from genome assembly GCA_049691735.1 of Bacteroidales bacterium. Taxonomy (GTDB): domain Bacteria; phylum Bacteroidota; class Bacteroidia; order Bacteroidales; family VadinHA17; genus LD21. Next base: position 5,250 of record JBAVOD010000629.1, on the reverse strand, counting down.
TGAACAGGATGATGTTATCGTTCTTAGAAAGCTCATTAAGTATTGCTTTCATCCTTTCCTCAAACTGGCCGCGGTATTTGGTACCCGCAACTATTGAGGCAAGATCGAGCGCAACAACCCTTTTATTGAAGAGCACCCTCGAAACGTTCTTTTTGGTGATCCGAAGCGCAAGGCCTTCAGCTATTGCTGATTTGCCTACACCCGGCTCACCTATAAGAACCGGATTATTCTTCTTCCTGCGTGACAGTATCTGGGCCAAACGTTCAATTTCACGTTCGCGGCCGACTACAGGGTCAAGCCTTCCTTCTTCAGCAGCTTTTGTCAGGTCGATGCCGAAATTATCAAGCACCGGAGTATCTGATGAGGATTTGGATGACGAGGACGAAGGTGTATTACCTTTTCCCGGTCCGCCAAATGCCTGTCCTTCATCATCTTCCTCACGAGGAAAATCTGCCTTTGCTGTCGGAAACCCGGCTTCTACCGCACGCCTTACTGACTGATAGTCAACATCCAGTTCAGACAGGAATCTTGTTACAAGGGCATTCTCATCCTTGAGAATGGCGAGAAGCAGGTGTTCTGAATCTATTGTGTTTTGTTTCAATGATTTAGCTTCAAGATAAACGAGTTTCAGTATTCTTTCAGTGCTCCTTAGCAATGGAATGACCTCATGGTCGGCCATGGCTACAGGGCTATCGACTTTAATGCTTTTTTCGAGAGAGCCCTTAAGAACCGGAAGATCAATACCCTGATTTATCAGAATTTCCACAGCGACACCTTCACCGTCCCTCAGAATTCCAAGGAATAGATGCTCAGGGCTTATATGACTGTTACCCAGTCGTATAGCTTCTTCCTTGCTGAATCCCAGGATATCTTTAACCCTTTGTGAAAATTGTGAATCCATAATTTATTACTTTCATTTCTATTTATTCCGCTGTAAGCCATTCTGTCAGAGATAAACCGACATTCAGTCGTGCAGCGTACTTTTCAAAGTTAATTTCTGTACTATTTCTATCAGGCAATTTCCGTGCCCATTTATAAACAATCAGTGTTAAAAAGTAGCTGATGTAAAAACGCAAAATTAACCAAAAAAACGCTATTTTCGTGACCGATAAGATTAAGAATAAAAAAAATCACATCTATTTAATTTATAATTGATTATGGCAGAGAGAGAAAGAGTCGTCCAGGTTAATATTGAGGAGGAGATGAAATCGGCGTACATCGATTACTCGATGTCGGTGATCGTTTCCAGGGCTTTGCCCGATGTGAGGGACGGACTTAAACCTGTTCACAGACGCGTTCTCTACGGGATGTCGGAACTCGGAGTGATGTCGAACAGGCCTTATAAAAAATCGGCCAGGATAGTAGGGGAGGTGCTGGGGAAATTTCATCCGCACGGCGATTCATCAGTTTATGAGGCCATGGTGAGGATGGCACAGGACTGGTCGCTGCGCTACCCCCTGGTCGATGGTCAGGGCAACTTCGGATCAATCGACGGCGATAGCCCTGCAGCAATGAGGTACACTGAAGCAAGGCTTAAAAAGATCGCCGAGGAGATGTTGTCGGACATAGAGAAAGAGACTGTCGATTTTCAGCCGAACTTTGACGATTCACTTACCGAACCGGTGGTTCTCCCCACCAGGATCCCAAACCTGTTGGTAAACGGAGCCTCGGGCATTGCCGTCGGGATGGCTACAAATATGCCCCCGCATAACCTTGGGGAGATAATTGACGCGACAATCGCATTTATCGACAATCGGCAGATCACTCCCGGAGAACTGCTGAAATACATCAAAGGTCCTGATTTCCCCACTGGAGGGATAATTTACGGCGAGCAGGGGATAAAGGACGCATGCGAAACCGGCAGGGGAAGGATTATGGTACGGGCAAAGACAGAGATAGAGCTTACCCACTCGGGACGTGAGTGCATTATTGTCACCGAGATCCCCTACATGGTCAATAAGGCTGAAATGATCCGCAAGATCGCTGATCTCATTAACGAAAAGAGACTCGAGGGGATATCATATATAAATGACGAGTCGGACCGTAACGGGATGAGAGTCGTCATAATCCTTAAAAAGGACGCAAGCGCGAACGTGGTACTCAATAATCTTTATAAGCTGTCGTCCCTTCAGACTTCCTTCAACGTTAATAATATCGCACTCGTACGCGGCAGGCCGCGGACTCTCAACACCAAGGAACTGATAGATCACTTTGTGAGGCACAGACATGAGGTTATCCTCAGAAGAACAAAATTTGACCTTAGTCAGGCTGAAAAACGTGCTCATATCCTCCAGGGACTTATAATCGCAAGCGATAATATTGATGAGGTCATTGCAATCATTAAAGCTTCAAAGAATCCCGATGAGGCAAGGGAGAGGCTTATGGTACGCTTCAGCCTGTCGGATATACAGGCCAGGGCAATCGTTGAAATGAGGCTCAGGCAGCTTACCGGCCTTGAACAGGAAAAGCTAAGGGATGAATACAGGGAGATCATGACACTTATCGAATACCTGAAGGAGGTGCTTGCCAGTGTCGATCTTCAGATGAAAATAATAAAAGATGAGCTTCTTGAGATCAGGGCCAAATACGGAGACAAACGACGCACCGAAATAATCCCGAATGCCGAAGAATTCAACCCTGAAGACTTTTACGCTGATGATGAAATGGTGATTACCATCTCGCATATGGGCTATATAAAGAGAACCCCTCTGACAGATTTCAGACGGCAGAACAGGGGAGGAACGGGGGCAAAAGGAGGAGCAACGCGTGATGAGGATTTCATCGAGCACCTCTACATTGCAACAATGCATAATACAATGCTTTTCTTCACCCGAAATGGCAAGTGCTACTGGCTGAAGGTCTATAATATACCAGAAGGCTCGAGGACTTCCAAAGGCCGTGCCATGCAGAACCTGATCAATATTGAGCCCGACGATAATGTAAGAGCATTTATTAATGTAAAGAACCTCAGCGATGACGAATATATCAACAACAATTTCATAGTTCTGTGTACCACCAGGGGGATAATCAAAAAGACCTCGCTCGAAGCTTATTCGCGGCCCAGGACAAACGGGGTCAATGCGATCACCGTAAGGGAAGGAGACGAACTGCTCGAAGCCCGTATGACCAACGGCAGGCATCATATTATGCTTGCAGTCAGGTCGGGACGTGCAATAAGATTCCCGGAAGCATATGTACGGCCGATGGGGAGGACAGCCTCAGGAGTCAGAGGCATAAGGCTTGCTGATGAGACTTCTGACTTTGTTATCGGTATGATCACTGTCGAGAATAAAGAGAAAGACATCCTTGTGGTTTCTGAAAAAGGCTATGGGAAAAGATCTGATATTGAGAATTACAGAATAACCAACAGGGGTGGAAAAGGAGTAAAGACAATAAATATAACAGAGAAGACCGGTAAGCTGATTGCGTTAAAGGATGTTACTGATAATGACGATCTTATGATTATAACCCAGTATGGCAACATATTAAGGAGCCCGGTCTCGGCCCTGAGGATAATGGGACGCGCCACACAGGGTGTAAGGCTAATCAATCTGAAAGAAAGTGACATAATAGCATCAGTTGCAACCGTCGTGGTGAACGAAGTGGAAGTACCGCAGGAAATTACCGGAGATGAACAAAATGAGGGAACTGCCGCGGAAAATGGCAAAGAATTTGATGATTAATAAGTAATATTTATAACTTTGCCCAATTAATTAATGACAATTTAACAGAATTTATAATTATGAAAAAGGTTTTTCTGCTTTTAGCAGTTATGGGTGTTTCTATAGGCACCTTCGCCCAGAAAGGAAAAGTAACCAGTGCTCTTACCTATATCGAGCAGGGGGCGCTCGATAAAGCCAAGGAAGCGATTGACCAGGCTTTAAAGGATCCTAAGACAGCTAACTGGGCCAATACTTACTTTGCAGAAGGGAAATTATGTCAGGCAGTCTACAAATCTGATAATCCCAAATTCAAAGAATTCTGTTCCGATCCCCTGGGAGAAGCATATGCAGCCTATGAAAAAGCAATGGAACTTGATCCTAAGGGAGGTATTAAGAAGAGAATTATTACAGGTATGGTCTATAACGCCCTTGCCCTGGATCTCTATTCTCAGGGCGGAGCGCAGTTCGAAGCAAAGGATTATACCGACGCGCTCAAATCATTTGAAACCCAGATCAAAATCACCGAAAGCGACAAATATGTCGGCGTTACCGATACCGGGATGTATTATAATGCCGGACTTGCAGCTCTGAATTCAAAACAATACCAGTTGGCAATAGACTATTTTCAGAAATGTGCCGATATGAAGTACCTGGGGATCACTCCTTATTACCAGATCTCACAGAGCTACCTCGATATGGGCGACACCACGAAAGCCGCAACGATTCTCCAGGGCCTTACTGAAAAGTTCCCCGGCGACAAGACCATTACTCTGCAGCTTGCCGATCTTTACATCAAAGCAGGCAAAAATAACGAGGCGCTAAAATATCTCGCCATTGCAAAACAGGACGATCCAAACAATTATAGCCTTTATCTCGCGGAGGGTATAATCTATCTGAATGAATTAAAATATGATGACGCAATCGCTGATCTCACAAAATCTGTTGAGCTGAAACCTGATCTGTACGAAAACGAGTACGGGCTTGGCGCTGCATATATCAACAAGGCTTCCGATATGTTCGTAAAAGCCAACGATATCATGGACGTTAATAAATACAACGCTGCAATCCAGGAAGCGATGACAGTTTTTTCAAAAGCTCTTCCCTACATGGAAAAAGCTGATTCGATCAAGCCGAACGATATCTACGCGATGCGAAGCCTGAAAGAGCTGTATTACAGACTTAAGATGACCGACAAATACGACGCGATCAAAGCAAAACTTGATAAGCTTGAACAGGAGCAGAAGTAAATCCGGCTGGTTATTCTGCAATAATACATTGCAAAAAATCGTTTGATATGTTGAACGGGGCCTTTTCAGTAAAATGAAAAGGCTTTTTTGATTTAATCATCGGAACCTGAACATATGCGCTATGGACCTATGCAAAAGAGACACCTGCTCTGGTTTATATTTATTTTGGTTTCAATCATCGGCTGCAGCCGCGACGATGATCCTTTGCCCGCAGGTAATGGTAAAGTGCTGGTACTGATGTATCATAGCATAGTCACCGGAGCCCCTGCAAATGAATACGAAAGAACCATTGATCAGTTAGAAGGGGACCTCAGATATATCAGGGACAATAATATTAACGT
>JBAVOD010000628.1:0-4146 GCA_049691735.1 Bacteroidales bacterium | reverse complement strand
ATGAGCTGACCATGTTAAAAGATTAGGTTATGACGCTTTTATTGTTTTTTATCACTTCGGCATTAATGAGCATCCTGATATTTCTGCTCGGGAACAGAACTATCACAAAAGGTATTACACTGGGATTTGCACTTTTGCATATATTGTTCACGATCTATTGCTGGACCAATATAGGCAAGACAGAACTTGGTTATTTCACTTATACAAGTATAGGTGTTCTTCTGCTTTCGGCTTTGTCGGTTCTGACAATACCCACTGCCATCCATGGCTTTATTTATGCTTCAAAAGATGATACAAATAAATACAACATCTACCATTCTGCGCTGATCGCACTCATGATGTTCATGACCGGTGCTTACCTGGCTAACGGGATGACGGTATTATGGATCTTTGTCGAAGCCACTACTCTGGCCGTTGCAGCCCTGATCTATCACGACAGGACAGAAATTGCTCTTGAGGCTACGTGGAAATATGTTTTTATATGCTCGACAGGAATTGCCCTGGCATATCTGGGAATACTGTTCCTGGGATTTATTTATCGCGAAGATGCTTCAAACCTCTCATTCGCCTCACTTTCAGGAATAATAAATCAGGCTAACCCGATGTACCTCAAGATAGCTTTTGTATTTGTCCTTATCGGATTCAGCACCAAAATGGGGCTTTTCCCCATGCATACTGTTACTATTGATGCCCATTCGGTAGCGCCGCCCCCGATAAGTGCACTGATATCCACCACTTTGATGAATGTCGGCTTCCTGGCTATTTTCAGGGTTTACACATTATTCTCGTCATCGTCAATACTGCCTTTCATGAATAATGTCCTTATCATTTCAGGGATGTTGTCGTTATTGGTCGCTGCGGGATATATGCTTAAAGCAAAACATCTTAAAAGGATGCTTGCCTATTCGAGCCTTGAAAATATGGGATTGGTTGCAATTGCCATAGGAGTGGGAGGGATTGGTTATTATGCGGCACTTCTTCTTTTGATCCTTCACACGCTGACGAAATCGAGCCTGTTTTATCAGATGGGACAGCTATCACGGGTTCTTCATACATTCAGGCTCGACCAGTGCGGCCGGTATATGAAGCTATATCCTGCAGGTGCGCTGGTCCTGCTGGTTGGAATGGTATGTATTCTGGCAATACCTCCTTCGGGCTTATTCATTTCCGAGGTTATGATACTGAAAGGACTGGTTTCAAATGGTCAGTGGTTTGTACTGATCTCTGCAATTATCCTTCTCTGTTTCGTGATCTATGCTATGAGCACCAGGATAATGCATATCACCTTTTCCGATCCGCGGGGTAACGATGTGTCTGCTCCGCCGGATAAAGTAAATCCTGCTGAAACCATTACTCAATTTGTATTCCTGGGATTTGTTGTGCTGATGTGCTTTTTTCAGCCGCCTTTTATTGTCGATCTGATAAATCAAAGCATCATTTTACCCAAATAGTAATGAACCGGAACCCATATACAGAAATAAAGAATAATTCTTCCCCTATTGACTTAAACAGCATACCGGTCCTGGACTATGGTGCTTTTTATGAATTGGTGCACGATTTTCTCGCAGACGAAGCTAAGCATTGTTTTGCTTATTATTGTGTTGAGTCAAAGGATCTCCTGAAGTTTTATTGTTGCATAGCAGATGATACTAATAATAACATTTATGTATTTTCCCACGAGCTGAAAAATGATAAGCCTGTTTTAAATTCCCTGACTCCCGTTTGTCCTCAGCTTCATATTTTTGAACGCGAAATCCACGAAAATCATGGTGTGCAATTCGAAGGTCATCCCTGGCTGAAACCGGTCAGATATCCGCATGACCGTTCAGACAAGTCACGGATCATGGATAACTATCCTTTTTATTCAATTGAAGGCGAGGAATTGCATGAGGTGGGCGTGGGGCCTGTACATGCAGGTGTGATTGAACCGGGGCATTTCAGGTTTATCTGCAATGGTGAAAAAGTGCTTCATCTTGAGATTCAGCTCGGATATCAGCATCGTGGAATTGAAAAGCTGTTTATAGAAAAGAAGAGTGCTCTGCAACGATGCATCCTTTCGGAAAGCATCGCCGGCGATACTTCTGTCGGACATGCGCTTGCCCATGCACAGCTAATTGAGTCACTTGCCGGAATTGAAGTGACCGAAGCACTCCAGATCGAGCGTTGTATCGCCCTCGAAATGGAGCGGCTTGCCATTGCCATAGGTGACACTGCAGCCTTATGTGGCGATATTGCCTACCAGCTTGGCCAGGTGGCAAGCGAGGCTCTCAGAACAACAATTATTAATTCAACCCAGCTATGGTGCGGAAACCGCTTCGGGAAAGGACTGGTACGTCCCAGAGGAAGCAATTATCCTCTAACTGATGAACCAGCCAACGAAATAGTAAAGGTGCTTGCTGCCAGCGGCAAAAGATTTTGTGAAGTAACCGATCGCATTTATTCACTACAAAGCGTTCTGACAAGATTTGAAGACAGAGGCATAGTAACCAGGCAGCAGATGCTTGATGCCGGTATTGTCGGAATGGCGGCCCGAAGCTGCGGCATTGAAAGGGATATAAGGAAGAGTCATCCGTTTCAGTACTTCAGGAATTACCGGGTCAATCCTGTAACACTCCCTTCGGGCGATGTATATGCAAGAGCTATGCTGCGAAATCTTGAAGCCCGTGAATCGGTAAAGATCATAACGGGTCTTATTGAAATATGGAGGCAAAAAAATAAAGTCGCTCAGAAGCCGGTTTATGATTACAAGCTGAAGCCTGACAGCTTTGCTGTTTCAGCAGTTGAAGGATGGAGAGGTGAGATCTGTCATCTGGCAGCAACTGATGGCACGGGGAATATTGCCTATTATAAAATCAATGATCCTTCAATACATAACTGGATGGCACTTGCCCTTGCAGTCCGGAATCAGGAAATCTCAGATTTCCCTGTCTGCAACAAAAGCTTCAACCTTTCGTATTGTGGCAACGACTTATAAAAATATACTGACCTTCTCATTATGCTGAAAGAGATAAATATTCTAAGAAGTCACGGCAGTCAATATATCAGGAACCTGCGCACTCAGCCCGTCTCCCCGATTTTCATTGGACGTCCGGTCATTTCAGCAGATCTGAACAGGAAAGAGAAGGATTTGGCTTGCTCTTTATGCCCCGTAAAAGCTATTGATAAGGAATCGGGTTCAATCGACCTTGGGAAATGTGTATTCTGCAGGGAATGTTCATTTGCGCTTCCTGACAAGATTGAATTTACATCTGATTACAGGATTGCGGTAAATAAACGGGAAGACCTGATCGTTCACCCCGGGGCGGAAGAACCATTAAGGCCCGATGAAAAGCAGATCCGTCCGGAAATAAGAAGAGTATTCAGAAGTGCATTAAAGCTGAGACAGGTATCGGCCGGCGGTGATAATTCGTGTGAAATGGAGCTTGCTGCAGCCGGTAATGTTAACTTCGACTTCGGACGCTATGGGATTGAATTTGTTGCGTCACCCCGTCATGCTGACGGTATAGTTATTACCGGAGCTGTTAATGCGAATATGTCAAAGGCATTACAGATCTGCTATGATGCAATTCCCGAACCGAAGATCATTATCCTTGCAGGAACAGATGCCATCAGCGGAGGGATCTTTCAGGATAGTCCTTCCCTTGACAGGCAATTTGTTGATAATAATCACATTGATCTGTACGTTCCGGGCAATCCGATACATCCCCTGACGTTTATTAACGGGGTAATGGATATGCTTGGAATCAGGTGACTGCCCGATGCACTTTTCGATATCAATAACGATTCCGTACCAGTGGAAGCTCTTATCATTTGGCTCAGCGGCAAAAAGCAGATAGCGGGAGGTGGCGAGCGATTTAAAACCGACGGCTGTTCCGGCGATTAATGCTGCCGATTTAAGAAATTTTCTCCTTGACCGGTTTACTTTTTCATGTTCCATGGCTGATGCGGGTTATGGCATTCAATACACTTCTTATCAACATTATGCTCCTTAAGGTTGACCTGGAATACTGCCTCTTTATGTTTTGCTGCATTTTTGGAGTGACACGTTCCGCACGATTCGCGGCTTACAGGCTTCACCAATAAGGCAGTATCACTTTCCGAATGTTTCTGACCCGGTCCGTGGCATGTCTACTGACAAAATATAGC
>JBAVOD010000627.1:0-3307 GCA_049691735.1 Bacteroidales bacterium | reverse complement strand
CCCCGCAACCGTCTTCCACCCCGGTTTTTCAATTTCTTTATTATATCTTTAAACCATATAACAAACATTAACCCGCTATAATCAGCAAACTATGAAAAGAATATCAGTTTTTCTTATCCTTCTGATGGTGATCCCGTCCGCTTTTGCGCAGACAGGCAAGGTGATGGACAATCTTTCGATGCCAAGCAAGATCCTTAAAATGGACAGGAAGTATGCAATTTACCTGCCTCCCGACTATGAAACATCACAGCGCAGCTATCCTGTACTTTACCTGCTGCACGGTGCAGGTGATGATCAGACCGGCTGGGTCCAGTTCGGTGAAATACTCTACTATGCGGATAAGGGTATAAACGACGGTACGGCAACGCCTATGATCGTTGTAATGCCCGACGCAAATACAGGGAAAAGAGGGTATGTCAACGACGTAAAAGGTGACTGGAGGTATGAAGACTTCTTTTTTGAAGAATTCATGCCATATATCGAAAAGACCTACCGCATCAGGGCAGAGAAGAGGTATAGGGCAGTTGCGGGACTTTCGATGGGCGGTGAAGGAACCTTCATTTATGCACTGCACCATCCCGAATTATTCTCCTCAGCATGTCCGCTGAGTGCTGCGACCGGTCCGGCAAGCATCGACGACCTGAAGAATTACCGGCTGTGGGCGGGAGTAGAAGGCATATCTGATGCCGATAAGGAAGCTTACTTTAAGAAATACAGTGTGCTCAGCCTGATCAATAACATGCCCGACAGTCAGAAAAAAGCTGTCAGATGGTATATCGACTGTGGTGATGATGATTTCCTTTATGAAGGTAATTGTCTGGTCCATATTGCAATGCGCAAGAAGGATATCCCGCATGAATACCGTACACGCGACGGCGGCCACACATGGACCTACTGGAGGTCAGCCCTTCCGGTAGTACTTGAATACTTATCAATGGCATTTCATCAGTTCTGATCCGGTCATTCTTTTGGAGAGACGGGAAACTGAGTGAACGGGAAGCGGCTATTTGATCTTCTTTGACGTCATCTGCGCCATGATCCTCATCAGCAGCCTTATCATCTGGTACGACAACCATCCGGTAAACTGAGTGAACCATGTTTTTCGCCGCAGGTATTCCTCAAAGGTCACCTGCCTGCAATCATCATTGATGATCGTGAGAAGAAGCAATTCAAACTGCGCGGCGAAGTTCTTATCCAGAACATCCACATTCATTTCAATGCTTCCGTAGTCGCTTATGTGGTTTAGGTTATAACTTCCGATAGTCGCCCACCTGCCATCAACAGTGGCAACCTTGGCATGGAGGTTCGAAGGCAGGTATTCGTAGATCTTTATATTGTTGCGAAGGATAAAGTCGTACAGAAATCCGGTAGCCCTTTTGAAGAAGGGGGCATCCGACTCGGCCGACAGGACAATCCTGATGTCAACTCCCCGGGAGCTTGCCAGCCTCAGAAGCTTCCTTTCGAGGCGACCCGGAAGAAAATAACTAGCAAAGATGATCATCCGGTCCTGGGCATGCTTGAACGCCGTCCTGTAGCTTCTCAGTATTTCGATCTTGTTCCTGTACCAGTTGTTTTCAATTATCCTGAGCTTTATATCTTCGGCATAGGTTTTTGTGTGGTGCACAGTTTCCATCGACCGTTCGGCCTTTGAGATGAATGTCTTATTCCATGTTTTCCTGAGGATACTGTTCACATGAGCACATTCAGGCCCTTTTACAAGCAGCGCAAAATCGAGCCACTCCTTTTTCAGCCTGGTGCCACGGTAACGGTCGGCGAAGTTCATTCCTCCTATTATTGCAACTTCGCCATCAACAAGAAGTACTTTATGATGGAGCCTAAGACTCAGCTGGAATCCCCTGGTTATGAAGGCAGGCGAGAAAAACCTGAATAGTATACCGGCTTCCTCGATCCTTTTTATAAGTTTGCCCGACAGGTATTCCGTTCCATAAGCATCGAGAAGGAAGTAGGTCCTGATGCCCCTTTTGGCCGCACGGATCAGGGCATCGACTATTCGTAGCCCGGTTTCATCCTCGTCGACGATAAATGACTGAAAATGAATGAAATGTTTTGCCTCGTCAATCACCCTGATATTGGCGGCAAAAAATTGTTCCCCACTCCGAAGGAGTTCTATTGAATGACCCCCGATGTAATCGTGCGTTGTTCGGCGCTTTATAAAGCCTTTTCGGTTCATAGTCTGATATACAAATATAAAACTTTACTCTGATGAATGGTTCAGTTTCCGTTTTGCTTCAGCCTGAGGATTAGCTCTTTGTTCTTCCCCGGAAAAAACTGTAATTTCGGACATTCCAAAATTCGGGACCATTACAGGAGGAAATAGTTAAAATAGTGCATCCATATTTGTCACATTTAGAATGAGATACCATTTTATAGCAATCGGCGGGGCCGTAATGCATAACCTTGCAATAACGCTTCACAAGGCAGGCCATATTATATCAGGATCGGACGATGAGATATTTGAACCGTCCCGTTCGCACCTGGCTTCTGAAGGGCTGCTTCCCGATAAGGCCGGCTGGTTCCCTGAAAAGATCGCTCCTGGCATCGACACGATAATCCTCGGAATGCACGCCAGGGCGGATAATCCTGAACTTCAGAGGGCACTCGAACTGGGATTGAGGATCATGTCATTCCCTGAATTCATTTATGACAGGACAAGGAACAAAAAACGAATAGTCATTGCCGGCAGCCACGGTAAAACGACGACAACTGCAATGATAATGCACGTCTTCAAAACACTGGGCATAAAATTCGATTTTATGGTTGGCTCATCCATCAGCGGTTATGACACCATGGTCGGACTTTCGGACGATGCCGCATTTGCAATCCTCGAAGGCGATGAATACCTCACCTCAGCAATCGACAAAAGACCGAAGTTTCATCTTTATATGCCTGATATTGCTGTAATTAACGGGATCGCCTGGGATCATATGAATGTATTCCCGACATTCGGGGAATATGTCGATCAGTTCAGGATCTTCGCTGACAGGATCTCTGACGGAGGTACTCTTGTCTATTTTTCAGGCGATAGCGAGACAGTAAAAATTGCAGAGAATGTAGCGCGGAATATAAAAAAAGTCCCGTACAGTATTCATGGATATTTCAGGAACAAGACCGGTTTTTATGCAGCTACCCATAACAGGACGGTGCCTATGAAAATATTCGGGGAACATAACATGCAGAACCTGTCGGCTGCAAAAGAAGCCTGTATTGCTGCAGGAATAACTGAAGACAATTTCTACAGCGCGATCCGGAGCTTCGAAGGTACTTCGCGCAGGCTTCAGAAGCTCAG
>JBAVOD010000626.1:0-4596 GCA_049691735.1 Bacteroidales bacterium | reverse complement strand
TTGAGGAAACAAGGCTGGGCATCCCGGTACTTTTTGTTGACGAAGGGCAGCATGGGATGATGCGCCGCGAAGCTACGGTATTTCCACAGGCAATAGGGCTTGCGTGCTCATGGGATCCGGATCTTTTTGAAAAAGTATATTCTGTTATAGCAAAAGAAATACGTACACGTGGCGCCCATCATGTTCTCTCACCAGTGATAGATGTCTGCCGTGACCCGAGATGGGGCCGTGTCGAGGAGACCTATGGCGAGGATCCCTGGCTGAACTCTGCTTTGAGCTGCGCTGCAGTACAAGGTCTTCAGGGGTCATCGAACGGGAAAGTGGCACCGGGTCATGTGGCGGCGACTCTTAAGCATTTTGCTGGCCACGGGCAACCTGAAGGAGGGCAGAATACGGCTCCTGCAAATTATTCGCTGAGAGTACTGCACGATTACCATTTGCCTCCTTTCAGGATGTGTATAAAAAATGTAAAGCCTGCTACCCTGATGCCTTCCTATAATGAGGTTGACGGTGTCCCCTCGCACGCCAATAAATGGCTTTTGCACGATCTGCTGCGTAAGGAATGGGGTTATAAGGGAATGATCGTTTCGGATTATTATGGCGTGGAACAGCTCGCCAATAAGCATTTTGTTGCAGAAAATAACAAGGAGGCGGCAAGAATAGCATTTAACAGCGGTGTCCAGTATGAGTTTCCGCAGGCAAACGCATACAGGTACCTGCCTGAACTGCTTAAGAAAGGGAAAATAAGCAAGACCGACTTTGAGGGAGCCGTTTCGCAGATCCTTGAGCTGAAATTCATGCTCGGCCTGTTCGAAAACCCGTATGTTGATTTAAAGACTGCAATTAAAGTAAGTAAGGACCCGGCTTCGGAAAGACTGGCCCTTAAGGCAGCCCATGAATCTATAGTACTTCTTAAAAATGAAAAACTTCTTCCGCTGTCAAAGTCAAAGTATAAGACAATTGCTGTCATAGGTCCCTGCGCAAAATACGTCTCCTTCGGAGGATATGCCGGTGAACCTTACCATAAGGTCAGCCTTTACGACGGAATTAAGGAGAAAGTCGGCACCAAAACTGAAGTCCTGTACGCTGAAGGTTGCAAAATCACCACCAACGAAACGATACCGTTCTTCAACTGGAAACTTGACGAAATCAAATTTCCTTCAAAAGAGGAAAACATGAAGCTGATAAAACAGGCGGTAAGCGTGGCAAAAAAAGCTGAAGTGGTCATCCTGGCAATCGGCGAGAATGAATTCCTGTGCCGCGAAGCCTGGGCAAAAACCCATATCGGCGATGATATGACTCTCGATCTTTTCGGCCAGCAGGATGAGCTTGTCAAAGCTATTGTAGCACTTGGCATGCCGGTCGTGGTTTACCTTATGAACGGAAGACCGTTATCGGTCAACTATATCGCAGAGAATGTACCCGCCATAATTGAAGGCTGGTATATGGGGCAGGAGACAGGAACTGCAGCAGCCGACATAATTTTTGGTGATGTTAATCCTTCGGGAAAGCTTACGATCACCGTGCCGAAATCGGCCGGCCAGTTGCCGATGTACTATAACTTCAAGCCAAGCGCCCAGTTGAACGAATACATATCACAGGATAATCTGCCGCTGTACCATTTCGGCTTTGGATTAAGCTATTCAAAATTCAGGTTCGATAACCTCACGCTCTCGAAAGCGAGAATAAAGAAAAACGGATCGACAAAAATAAAGATCGATGTGACCAATACCGGGAAGCTTGCGGGCGATGAAATTGTGCAATTATATATCCGCGACAGAGTAAGCTCGGTGACACGTCCCGTTAAGGAGCTCAAAGGATTCAAAAGGGTATCCCTGCAACCAAAAGAGACAAAGACCGTGAGCCTGAAAATAACACCTGATCAGCTGGCATTCCATAATATCGACATGAAATACATTGTGGAACCCGGTGAATTTGAGATCATGGTCGGGAATTCATCGCGCGATGAGGATCTTTTGAGAACGACTCTCGTTGTTTATTGATTGCCGACCGGATACTGGTAGGTTAACTGCTCCTGAGCGAAAGAACTAAAACTGCAAATGTGCCTCCGGCAAGTACATTCTGCTTTACAATCTCCAGTTCGTTCAATGCTGCTAATGCCGAAAGTCCTTTTTGAGATAAGAACTGCCGGTAATTGCTGAAATGTTCCCTTCCTGCACCAAGCTCTGATAAAAAGATAATAACCTTATATAACCATCCCTGAAGGGTTTTGTATGGACCGGGTTGGTAATCGATCAGCAGCATGCGACCATCATTTTTCAGAACCCGCTTCATTTCGGAAATTACCTTTAGACGAGTTTGCTGTGACATTTCATGAAGTGTGAGCATGGAAATGATCAGATCAAATTTACGGTTTTCATATGGCATGCTTATAGCATTACCATATTCAAGCCGGGCAGTATCTCCCAGACGTCCCTTTGCAACATCCAGCATGGAGGGCGATTGATCTAAACCGTACAGATTGCACCCATAGCGATGAAAGAGCCCGAGAAACCTGCCTGTTCCGCAACCTACATCCAGGATATTCATCCCGCCGGATGGACGGACTATCCTTAGTCCGGCTATTCTAAGGCCTTCGACCATCCTCCCGAACACCCTGTCATATTTTTTTGCAATAATTCTGTAGGGATCTTTCATCTGTGATTGATCCGGCTTTATACCGGCAACAGAAAATAAATGATTGTTATGGTTGCAGCTATCAATGTGCCGATAATAATTCTCCTGACAGCTGTAGAACGATCCTTCCTGATATTCTCATCCAGTTCAACAGTAAAGGTTTTGCCGAGTGGACCGAAATTGAATACGCCTTTCAGTCCGAAGGCCACGCAGAACCTGAAATACCATTGAATAAAGCCAATTACAGCTGATACTGCAGGAATAAATATTGTCAGCCTCCATAAACGGTTCACCGGATACATCTGAAAGAGAATCATCAGGATAACCGTAAGCAGGGTGCTGGTTATTGCCGCGTCCCTGCGCATAGCAATTTCTTTCTTCCCGATATTGCACCTGCCGGGTATGTATTGTCCGGTATCTGACTGATCATCACTTATTTTCCTGGTCATAAAACTTCAGTGACCTAAATAGGCCATCTTTTGCTTTGAGAAACAAAGTTAGACTGATTAATGTTCGTTGCTTTCAAAAAAACGCCGCCGGCGCGGATCGTATTACCTCTTAATGCTAATGCCCTTTATTGGCCCTAATATGCATAGTCGTTTATTAGTTATTCGAATTAAGCTTTCCCAGCTAGAATTCAGAATCACTGTCTCTCTAAGGAAAGTTGAAAAATAAAATGGGTATATAAATCATTATATTCAACTTTCATTTTCTTATTAATAAGGTAATAAGGTTATAATCTTTTAGATATCAATTTTCTACTAAGGTCTAAAGATGAAAATAATGTTGAAAAAAATCAAATCAGATACATATGTCTTTACCCAGCCATCGTGCTTATTGTTTTTCTGGTGGTAGCTGATGAAGATATTGTAGTTTTATCCTTCGATAATGCCGGACATAAACCTTATTTTCTATCTTAACCTTAGTAGCAGAGAAAAACAAAAACTCCTCTGACCTTATTACATTATTATCGGTCATTATTTGTTGATTTAGGGTTTAATGTTTTATATAACTTTCAACCCATAATTCGCATTAGTTATTTTAATAAGGAGTCTGTCCCGATAACTAAGAGATCACATAAGGTGCTTATTAAAATGAAATAATTTACTTCTTTAAATGTGAGTTTTAGTTTATAAGCTCCTCTCCAAATAATTAGAATTGAAATCACTATTACCAAAATAGCAACCGTATAAGTTCCGATTCCAAGGGAGGCAGAAATGCCAGCTTCATCCTGTTTGTTAAATCCACCAAAGGTTATTGAAAAAAATCTCATGAACAGGGGGAAGAACAGGAAAGGGAAGGCATATATTGATTTAAGTTTTTCGATAAATATAAGAGCAATCAGTGCCTGAAGTATACTGAAGGCGGGTCCTGCTATGCTTGAATAAAGTCCGTGCCTTGGATTAAGATATTGTCCATTTACAGGCCATGCACCATTCAGTCTGTAAGCCATTCTATTTCCCATAATTTCACCAACACTCCAATGACCAAATTCGTGGAACAGATATGATATAAAAGCCACAGGGATAGAGATTAAGGCTAATTGAAGGTATAAGTTGAATGGTTTTTTTGCATCAAGCATAGGCGAACTTTTATTCAAGATAATTAATTTTAGTGGAAATAGATCAACAAGGTTAATAAAAGACGAATAGCATTAATAAAGGGCGAATAGCCCGTAGGGCTTTGGGTATTGTAGCAGAAACAATTATACATACGGCAAACTACCTCGTAGAGGTTATAGAAAAAAAATTCATAGATATTTTAGATGTAAAACCCCTACGCGGTAAATATTCTATGGGGAACATATTTTCTACAAAACCATATCGCCTACGGCGAATGGAGAATCGGTTAAAACTAGCCCTCATTATCTACAAAACCTTATCGCCTACGGCGAATGGAAATATAGATAAATTTAACCAATGCTGTAAATTTTTGTCATGTACTTAGTGGGAGTAGGTT
>JBAVOD010000625.1:0-2754 GCA_049691735.1 Bacteroidales bacterium | reverse complement strand
GTCTACAAGATTTACAATATTTCAATTGAGCGGGGATGCCTGGCAAATTTTGAGAGCGATTACAACATCTTCTACTGTGAATCAGGGACTCCGATGTTTCTTGTCGAGGGTGTCACTAAGACCTTTTCGCAATGGCAGGCAATGGGCTACGATCTGCACTCCAGAGTAATAAATCCCGACTTCATTGATACTAACCGTTTTGTTCCAGGGGCAAGGTTAAATTACGGAACAAACCTGGGAACAACATGGCAGAGCGGACTGGCAACAACAGCATCATGGACAGCAGGGTCTTCACCTGCCACCGTCGTGCAGAACGGTACATGGCAGAACGGGGCAGTGATCTATCCTGAATCTGTCGTTGCTCCGGGCCCTGAAGTACCTCCCGAACCACTTTACACAGGGTCGGTTGTTGAAGGAGCAACACCATCCCTCCTGGAGATGAAATATAATCTGGTCCTGTCAACCGTGCCACCTCCGGTCTCAGCATTCACTGTAACCGTCAATTCAATTGTCAGAAGTGTGCTCTCGGTTGCTATTGCCGGTGCAACGGTGCAGCTGAACCTTTCAAGTCCGGTGGTTTACGGTGACGTTATAACAGTCTCTTATACAAAGCCTGACACTCTTCTGATCGGAACACCTGCCGGAGGTATTGCTGCAACACTTAGCCCCCGGCAGGTTACAAACAGGGTAGGAATGCCAAATTCACCGCCAGTAATTACTCTCAGTTCAATCTCCGATAATCTTTCGGGATTTGAAAGCAAGATAGATGCTTCAGCCAGCTCTGACCCCGATAACGATAAGCTCACATTTACATGGACTGTGCCAGAAAATATTCCGGTAGCTTCAACAAACGAATCGACGATCAGGTTTCTCTGCCCGGTGGTATCAGTGCCAACTACCTTCAATTTTGTATTGAGCTTAAGCGACGGTAAGACAACCCAGTCAGCCATTATCCCTGTTGAGATAGTCCCATATAAGCCGGAGTTGCAGGCAGCGGTAATAACAGGAATTGAAGCCAGCGGATATCAGTATCCCAATGAGCCTTCCAACGTGCTCGACGGAAATACGGGTACAATGTGGTCGGCCAGTGGGGATGAACAGTGGCTGACCATGGACCTCAGGGATCCTTTTAACATCCAGTATATCAGGATAGCATTCGATCCGGTACAAAAACGCGAATTCTTCTTCGATATCTATGCATCGGAAGATAAGGTAAGCTGGGATCCGGTGCTTATCAAATCGGCCTCCTGTGCATTTGCAGGCGATCCACAGGTTTTTGATTTCCCCCCTTCCAAATCAGAGATCGAATTCAGGTATGTGAAGCTGGTCGGCCATTCGAATTCGGTAGACAGCTGGAATTGCATCTCCGAATTTAAGATAATGGGACTTACGGCCGGGGGTAACAATAGTTATCTGAACGAGTCGGTACAAGTGTACCCGAATCCGGCCCGAAATTATCTGAATATCCATTTTCTGAATATGAGTATCAGTCCCGACTGTATCAAGATAGTGGACCTTGCGGGACGAGTCGTATTCAGTCACAAATTTGAACCTGATGTTATGGATTTGCAGCTCCCCGTTCAACTCCGCCAGGGAATATATGTTGTGCAGATTGAATCGGGAGGCACTTTGATCTACACTCAGAAACTGATCATTAAGACCTGAAAACAGAACTGCGCCTGTACTGTCTCAAATATCTTCAATAATCAGAAGCTACACGACTATTTTACAATTCTTTTAACCCAGCTGAATCTTTTTCTGGTTCGCAAATATTCAGGGTTGTCTTCATTGTCTCTTGCTTCCCGTTCCATTGAAATTGCACTATATGCATTTTTGCCATAAATGAAAACCTTGATCAGCCACTCCAAAAAGTACCAGAGGTAGAATGGTATAATCAGCATCTCCATCTCCTGTTTCCAATGGATCATTTCATGGTTCAGGATCCTGCGATCGTGCAGGGATTTCTCTTTAATATAAATTCCAAATGGCGTCAGGGTAATTCCGGTTATCCTTCCAGGAGTGATCAGCCTGATAAATCCATTCATTTTCTTTATTCTCATTTCACCGCACGATTTCAATTCTCTTCCACAATAACAAATTTCAGAGGGGTTGTGGTCAATCTGGTTGCAGGTTGCAGGTTGCAGGTTCCCGGCAGTGAATAGCATAATTAATCCTATCTTTAAGGGTAAACTTTAATAAGACTGTGTATAAAACAATATATAGTCAGGCTTGAGCGAAAAAATTCTCTGCCTGGGAAAGTGTTACAAATTAATAAACATTCTACTGACGCGTCGATCGTTCAAGTTAAATACCTAATAATATGAAAGAGAAAAATAAACTTGTCAAGGTTTATACCGGGACCGAGGTGACTGTAAATCTGCTTAAAGCACTTCTCGAAGAAATTGGGGTCACATCAACAATTCAAAATAACTACAAATCAGGAATTGAAGTTGGATTTGTAGGTGGAGTTGTGTCTGCAATTGATCTTTTCATCCAACAATCTGACTTTGAAAAAGCAGAACCTTTAATCAGAGATTTTACTGCAAAAAATAAAAGTTAAACTACTTCCACTAAGTACATGACAAAAATTTACAACATTGGTTAAATTTATCTATATCTCCATTCGCCGCAGGCGATATGGTTTTGTAGAAAATATGTCCACCATCGAATATTTACCGCGTAGCGGTTTTACATTTAAAATCTATTGAATTTTTTTCCTATAACCTCTACGAGGTATGTCGCCGAATGTATAAC
>JBAVOD010000624.1:0-13132 GCA_049691735.1 Bacteroidales bacterium | reverse complement strand
CGGAATGGATCCTGGTGCCTGCCGGATTTTTTTTCAAAAAAAATTATCATTTTTAAGGTCAAAAATGTTTAATAGGAATAAACAGAGCCTTTATTGTTTGTATTTCTTTATCATATATGCCAATTATGCTAATATCAGAAATAATCGTCGCGTCTGTTGAAGGTTCTGAATATTGATGTGTTCAAAAGAAATTTTAATGTCAATTCTTGAATAATATTCCATGGTCCACAAATATAGTCGTCCCGGCATATACTGGTGGCATTTCGAAATTGCTCCATTGTCCCGGATTTCTGCAATCTGGCTTTCATTAGGGATTGTTTTGGCTGTTTGCATAGTAGATCTTGTAAGCGAGGCTTTTAATATCTACCCTTTTAAGCGTCTGGAGCCATACTGGATCCACATGACCGGTTCAACTGCACTGAATTTGGGACTGATTTTGCTCGCATTAATAGCCATTTTGAAGTTCAGGGAATCGAGGTTAAAGACAATTATTCCGATTGCAGCGGGCTCGCTGATTATCATTTACAGCATCTTTGCAATTATTGCTGATATCGCAATAAAACTCATTGGAAATGAAGCTGATATTAAAGAAATTTCATTTCTGGATCTTTTTACCCGGACTGATGCCCAAATGCCTGTTGTGCTTGCCTCTGTATTTCTTTTTACAGGTTTCATTCTTATTTTATTGACATATGATACGCACCGCACATCAAATATTGCGCATATATTACTATTCCCTGCGGGCATAATAAGCTATTTTATCCCGGTAGCTTATTTCCTAGGGGTGTACTCAATAAATGAATTTAAAGATATTGCCATTGGATTCAGTACAGGAGTTGCGCTTTGCTTTGTCTTCATTGCTATTTTGTTCATTCGTCCCGGTACCTGGCTGATGGGTGTATTCTTAAGCAAAAATCCCGGAGGAATAATGGCACGAAAGCTTATACCTGCACTTATGTTACTGCCTCTTGTTATAGGGTGGCTAAGAATAATGGGAGAACGATCAGAAATATATAAATCTGAAGTTGGAGAAGTACTTGTTGCCCTGATATATACCGGAAGCTTTATTCTGCTGATCTGGATGAGTGCCAGGTCTGTAAACAGATCCAGCGAAAAGCTTAAATCAGAAATTGATGAACACAAGAAATCCAAAATATTGCTTGAAGAAAATAAGGCACACCTTGAAAGGGCACAGGAAATTGCACATTTGGGCAGCTGGGAATTGGATCTAAGCGATAACAAACTCACCTGGTCTGATGAGGTTTACCGCATTTTTGATTTCCGCCCGGGAGAAATTGAACCTACCTACGAAGCATTCCTTGATGCCGTACATCCTGATGACAGGGTCGCTGTCGACGGCGCATATTCGGAATCTTTGAAAGAACACAGGGATAGTTATGAGATTGACCATCGTATAATCAGAAAAGAAAGTGAAGAAATCCGGTTTGTTCATGAAAAATGTGAACATATCAGAGATGAATCAGGTGAAATTATCAAGTCCATCGGAATGGTCCATGATATCACCGAAGCTAAAAAAGCAGAGAAGGAAATAAAAGAATCAAAGGAAAATTTGAACCTGGCACTTGAAATTGGCAATATCGGCGTTTGGGAATGGGACTTATATACTGATGAGATGTTTCTTGATGAACGCATCGCAAAAATGCTCGGTCTTAGCCCCGGGGCAGTTTGCTGTTCGTATACTGATTTTGAAAATTTTTTGAATGAAGAAGATATCCCGCACTTTAAAAAAACAATTAGTAATGCCCTGAACGAAGATTTACCTTTTGAAACTGTTTTCCGGATCAACCCTGAAAACAAAGCAGAAAAATACATTAATGCCAAAGCAATTGTTGAAAATGATGATTCAGGCGATCCTTTAAAAATGAGGGGAGTATGTTTTGATATAACAGAAATGAAAAGAGGCGCCGAACAAGGACTTTTCAAGCTGAATGAAGAATTATTGCGATCAAATAAAGCCCTCGAACAATTTGCTTATGTTGCCTCCCATGATCTTCAGGAGCCGTTGCGTATGGTATCAAGTTTTACTCAGTTACTTTCGCGCAATTACGGGGAAAAACTGGACGTAAATGCGCGGGAATACATACAATTTGCAGTAGACGGCGCATCACGGATGTATGATATGATCAATGATCTGCTTGCTTTTTCCAGGGTACAAACAAGAGGGAAAGAATTTAAGGAGGTGGATATGAACTATATAATTGAGCAGGCTCAGAATTTGCTTTCGCTTCAGATACAGGATAAAAAGGCCTCGGTTACATACGATGCATTACCCGTTGTGGTAGCGGATGAAAATCAGATGGTGCAACTTATCCAGAATCTGGTTTCCAATGCCCTTAAATTTAATAATGGCGTTCCCCGGGTTCATGTTTCATTCAGCACAGGACATTTGTGCAATGTTTTTTCGGTTTCCGATAACGGAATAGGAATTGATAAGGAATACTTCGAAAGGATCTTCAGGATATTCCAGCGGCTGATGCCTAATTACGAGTATGACGGGACGGGTATCGGACTTGCTATCTGCAAGAGGATTGTCGAGCGGCATGGAGGTAAGATCTGGGTAGAGTCGGAAGTCGGAAAAGGGAGTACATTTTATTTCACAATACCTGATGGCGCAGGAAAGCTGGGCAACTAACTGACAGGTCAAAAGGTGATCGTGAAGCTTTCCCGCCCGGATCTGTCAAAAACCACCCTGTTTTTAATGTCCTCTTAATCACCAATTAATTATGGTTTAATTATCGCCAGCGTTTCAGAGGCTACCTTTGGTGCAGCTAATTGATATAATAGTATGACAACAAACGAATTCAACAGCAGTCTTATGGGGATGAAACCGGACCTTACGAGGTACGCCATGAGCCTCACGGCCAATCGCGATAATGCATTGGATCTTTTACAGGATACTTTTCTTAAGGCAATCAGTAACAGAGACAAATTTGCTGATTTCACAAATCTCAAGGGGTGGGTTCTGACAATCATGAAGAACACTTTTATTAATAATTACAGGCGCATGATCAAAGAAAATACGATTATCGACGGCACCCAGGACACGTATTACATTGATCACACCCGTGAAAGGGAATTCGTCACCTCCGAATCCGAATACTTCCGTGGAGAGATTGAAAAGGAGATTGATACATTGAGCTATGAACTGAGGGAACCCTTCAGGATGCACATCGAAGGTTATAAATACGAAGAGATAGCCGATAAGCTCGGACTGAAAATGGGAACGGTGAAAAGCAGGATATTTTTCGCCCGTCGAAGGCTTATGCTGATATTGAAGGACTACAAAGGTTAAGTTTAAGTTTAGGTTAGAGTGGGATTTAGGGAAAGGGGCTGAGTAGTGACAGCCCTTTTTTTACCACAATAGTCTCAGCAATTGCATTCCTTGCCTTTAGCTTTTTCAAAAGCTTCTTTCCCTTCAGTTATGGAAAGGTAAGTCAGACCTGCAGCCCCGATAACATCAGCATAAGCAAAACCGGTGAGTTCATAAGTCAGGCTCGATAAGAGCAGAACCACAGACATATAGATACAGATCCTGGTACAATTGGCATCAGCAATTACAGGTTCGGATTTTACCTGTTTACCAACTCTCTTTTTAGCATTCATGAGCCATGTCATAACTGCTATTGATATTAATGATATTACCACCCCCCAGAGTGTTGTTTCAGGCTTTTTATGATCGACGATGTTCAAAACAATGCCAATCAATAAACCTGCAGATAAAATATAGAATGCCGTACCTGTTATTTTCAATGCTGTTATTTCAAAAGATCCCCTGGGGCTGTCGGGATTTTGTCTGAAACGCATTATCATCATGGCGATACCAATGCCCGACATTACTTCAATGAAACTATCGGCTCCGAAGCCAAACAGACTTAAGGTCTCATCCTTATAGCCCATGGCCATTGAGACTATCCCTTCGATAATATTATAAAAAATCGTAAAAAGGCTTAACCGGAAAGCCTGTGTATAGAGTTTTTGTTCTGAATTTGTCATAAGGAACAGTTGCATTTATTAATTACCTGCAAAGATACCCTTAATGCCGAAGCAATAGACTTGAACCTTTCCGGTATTTCCTGTCGGGAAGTTATCGTTTTTTGAATACCCGATATCTCGAAAAATCGCAAAGTCGCAAAGAAAGCCGCATTTTTACATGGGTCTTCCCATTTAAAAATAGTTCTACAATCCTTATAATAATTTATCTTTGATTATCAACATTTACTGCTGGTTAACCTAAACTTCCAATTCTATGAAAAAAACGTCTTTATTTAGAACATTCACTCTGGTTCTATCGACGGCATTTATTCTGATAAATAGCTGCAAAGTCGATTACAATAAAAATGACTATATGCGAAAGGTCCTGGGTAATCTTGAAGAGATAAGATCAGCGACTTATTTTTCTACACTTGCAGCAAATCCTCCCGGGGATACAGTCACGTTAAAAACCTTTAATTATTATAAAAAGGAGTTTGTGAATCCGGCTGATACCTTTATAGGTTCGGCTTATGTCTGGTTCAATGGTGATGATACTTCCAAACTGTATTTATGTTATGACGGAAATGCCAGTATAGATATTTACAATGACTCAAGGACAATAATTATTGACAGTTTTAAAACCAGTTTTTTGCCATTCCGTCCTGTCAGTGAGCCATTTTTCAAACAGGCCGTGAGTCTGATTAAATACGCTTTGAAAACAAATGACAGTATTTCAACTGACTTAACTGACTATGGGGATTCAATCAGGTTTAGTTTATTGATCCCTGATAAGATCATCACTTTTCACGGGGGAAGACCATATGTCTCGGACAGTCCGTATTTGTCAGAAGATGAGAAATACTCCAACTACGAAATGTGGATAAATAAATCAAATGATCTGCCGTACAGAATTGGACATAAATTATCATACGGATCGAGCATGGAAACCTGCAGCAAAGTTGAGTTCAACAAAAGCAGGCTTGAAGATTTTATTCCTGCAAAGTATTTCCCGTCAGACTTTACTATTAGGGAAAGAGGAGTAAATCAAGCTGTTGCGAAGGAATTAACCGGTACGAAAGCGTCAGATTGGGTCCTGAATGATTCTGAAAACAATTCAGTCGCATTAAAGGATTTTAAAAGTAATGTATTGATGATTGAATTTACCGGAATTGGTTGCGGGCCCTGCCATTCAGCCGTCCCATTTTTAAAGCAGCTGGTAGCCGGCTATAAGAACACCGACTTCGAACTGATTGGTATTGAAACCTGGAGTCAGGAGATAGATGCCCTGAAAAGGTATAAAGACAATAACAAGTTGAATTACACATTCTTGGTCTCAACCGATGATGTAATGAAGAATTATAATGCTCAGGCAGTACCTGTATTTTATATCCTTGATAAAGATCGGGTAATCAGAAAGATTATCAGGGGTTATGCAAAAGGTACTACAGATAAAGAGATCAGGGAGGCTATAAACGAGTTGATTTAGGATAGTAGCTTTAATATACTTGTGTAAATGAAAAAGATACTTCTGGTTTTGATATTAATTCTTTTTGAAGAAACCTCTCACGGTCAAATTAGAGATAAGCGAATAATCTGTGATCCTGATCCGACCGTAATTAATAGGCTTAATCGGAGGATAGTTAACAACAAAGTGGTTGACTCTACTTACACTATTAAGATACTAAGGTGCATTAAAAGCTCCCCTTTAGGACTTAAATTTGAAGCTGGATATTCAAGATATTTCTATAACAGTGAAACTGCGGACTGGCTTGGTCAGCATGAGGCTTGTGATATTGAAAAAGGAAAAGTAACAGAAGGACGATAGAAGATGTAAACACACGCGAAACACCTTCGAAATCTAAAACTTATAAAACAAAAAATCCTTAAGTTGACGCGCATGACCTTCCGGGGTTTAAGGATTATGGGTGGTACTAACCTCCGGTTGCACCGGAGGTTGCAGCCCAAACTGCCGTCAGGCGTCAAAGTAAATTACAACGATTAATCTGACTGAAAGAATAGCTTTTTATTAAATTTGAGACTGACAACTGATACTGATTGTATCCTTCTATAACTAAAATTACTACTGATCAAAAATTCAAATTTTAAAACCAATTGCAAAATGAAACGAACAGAATTTGTTAAAAAAGCAGGATGCGGAATACTTTGTTTTTCAGCATTGCCTCTGATTAATGATTCATATGCCCAAGGACAAACACAAACACCAAAACCTAAGAAATTTAACATAGAGATTGAAATATTTGAAGCACGAAAGGATACCTGGTGTCATAAAAAAGGAGACAAGTTTAAATATCCTGAACAGATAGGGGCAATTTGTCCCTGGCTTTTATCTAGTATGCACGATTTTATAAGATTATTGGAAAATGATGCCACCCTTACCTGGAAATATGAGGGGACAGCTTACGAGAAAATAATCAATAAAGAGGGTGTTACAACTGAATTTGTAAGGTGTCCGGATCCGACATCCAACCTTGTTGCAAAAATTACAAGAACAGAGAAATCCTGATTGCTAATTTGCTACGATAATGGCTACATACCAAAAACAACTTCTGGTTATAGGAAAAGTAATACTATTTCTTATTGTATTCATCGGATTATTAATAATTTCCCCGGTTTTAATATCACTGATTCCCTGGAGTAAAAGTGCACAATCTACACTTATAATAGTTTTTATCGAATTTCTGACCTTGCTATTAGTCGTCCTGCAAGTTTGGGCGTTCAGGCACTTCATTGTCGACACCCCTTCAATGTTGCTCGCTGATTTCCGCATAGTCTGATGCAGAGTTTCGCTGAGACATTGGGCATGAAGGCGTTACGGCATAACGGCATCAAGGCCTTGACCCTTGTGCTTCTTGCTATACCGATTACCGATTACCGATTACCGCTTCTTGCCCTGTGCCCTATGCCCGACTCCGGTTTATTGCTACACCAATCCCGCCAATTACAATTCCAATCGCAAGACCAATTCCTATCTTACCCGTCACGGCACCAAGGATTAGTCCAAGTACTACACCTGCACCCATCGGGACTACCATTTTCCTTTTCTTTATCCTGTTCTCTTTTACTTTAAGTTCATCATTATTTACCATAGTCTTTCTATTATGATTGTGATATTTCTGTTTGCAATGACGCCGGTTTTGACGAACCGTTGCATAATCTGGTCCTTTGGGCTGGCTGAATGACTTCCTGAATCTGCATAATCGCTTGCACTTCAATAGCTGCTTTTTGTATTTTAGTGGTGTAATTTGACTGAAATGATCGAATAAATGGAACTTTCAAAAAAAGATAAGCAGGAAGCCAGGAAAATTATCGAGTCCGGTTTGCAGCGGGAATTTACAAATGGATTAACAAAGGCCGATAATATTTTAAATGCATGGAAGGCCAACTCAAAAAGCAGTCACGACGCATATCATCAACTATTCAGACACATTGTGGTGTTTGATAAACATATAGCAAGACGATATGATAGAATGTCCGGTTCAAATTATATGTTAATCATTGCCGGTCAATTATTAGATGGTGTTATTACTGAAAATGATTTAGGTAATCTGTCAGAAGATGTTCAGCAGTCAATAAAAATGATAGCTGACATTTAAACCGGCCTAATTAATAGCTTTGATAAAAAAACTACTATGGAAAACACCAGATACGTACATGGATATTCAGAAAGAGAAGCGTTGAGGCTTAATGACCAGGCTGCTACATTGGATGACATTATTCATAATGATTCAATATTTGCCAGACATAGTTTGGTTCTTGAGGCTGGCTGTGGAGTTGGAGCGCAGACAAAGATTTTAGCATCAAAAAATCCTGATTCAAATTTCATATCGGTCGATCTATCGGAAGACTCAATAAGAGAAGCCAGGGAGATGATAAAATCTTCAGGCATAAATAATGTTGAATTAAAGCAAGCGGACATATATAATTTACCATTTAAAGACGAGACTTTCGATAGTGTGATCATTTGTTTTGTATTGGAACATCTTCGTAATCCGGTACAGGCCCTCAGGGAATTAAAAAGAGTATTAAAGAACGGAGGAACTATGATCGCAATTGAAGGCGACCATGGCTCTACGTTCTTCTATCCTGATAGCGAATATGCTTACTCGGCGATAAATTGCCAGATTCAACTTCAAAAACAAAGCGGAGGCAATTCAAATATCGGAAGAGAACTATATCCTTTGTTTAAATCAATTGAGCTCTCTGATATTTCAGTTTCACCACGAATGGTTTATGTAGACGCAACCAGGCCACAGCTTGTTGAAGGTTTTATAAAAAATACATTTACAGCAATGATTGAGGGTGTTGGCGAAAAGGCCATTCAGCAAGGCATTGTTGATAGTGTGACGTTTGAGAAAGGAATAAAGGATTTATACCGGACAGCGGAATCTGATGGGGTTTTCAGTTATACATTTTTCAAAGGATTCGGAATCAAAAAATAAAAACGCTACTCCTGATCTCACCGGCCTTGATCCGAATCCCGAACAAGTACATCCTCCCCTCTCAGGGGAGGTGCCCGAAGGGCAGAGGGGTCTCCGATCGCTTCCTGCACCCCGCTCCTCTAAGACCCTTGACATTACGGTATGAATAGCATAATTTTGTGTTAACAGTACCTCACAAATCAAAAATGTGCCGGATTAAAATTGTAATTATCATTAAGTAATAAAGATTATGAAGACCCGTAAAGCCTTAACACTCATTATCCTTATCAGCAATTCTTTGCTGCTGTCTTCTTAGGTAAACCCGGTCAGTGTCGATTTAAGAAACAACGGAGTTAAACTTGATGCTAAATTTTTCCCGACAACCAGTCCTGCCAAAACTCCGGCTTTGGTTCTATTGCATGGCTTCCCCGGTAATCAGTCCGGTCCTTTGGGACTGGCTGAACGACTTAATAAGGCTGGATTTAATATCCTTATTTTCAACTATCAGGGATCTTATTTAAGCGAAGGTAATTTCAGCTTCGATAATTGTATTGAAAATGTGAATTCTGCCCTGAGCTTCCTTATTGATTCTGAAAATCAGGCTAAATACAACATCGACACTTCAAGAATAATTATATGCGGATATAGTTTTGGCGGTACTATTGCAATTGAAAGTGCCATGTACAACAATAAGATCAAAAA
Organism: Bacteroidales bacterium; assembly: GCA_049691735.1. GTDB lineage: Bacteria > Bacteroidota > Bacteroidia > Bacteroidales > VadinHA17 > LD21. Next base: position 3,998 of record JBAVOD010000624.1, on the reverse strand, counting down.
TATTGTTTCCATCGCCAATGACGATCACTCCGTTTCAATAAAGAAGGCGGCAGCTGATCTGGAATTCAGGGAAAATTACCGGCAATTTGTCGGAAGATCATTTGAGCCTTCAGGCCCTTTCAGAGGTGATCTGAAAGCTCAACTCGAGTATAATATCCAAAATGTCGATCGGTACGACCTGGTAAAAAATGCTGAAAAACTCAAATCTAAAAAGGTACTGTTTATTGTTGGTTGGCAAGACAGAACCAGCCTGATTGAAATAAACACACTACCTCTTTACAGGAAACTGCTGCAATTAAATCCGGGAAATGTTTCTATTAAAGGATTTGAATCCGATCACAGTTTCAGTAATGTAATTGACGACATTTCCGGTACCATAATTGACTGGGTAAAAAAATAACGTGCTATAATACGGGCAATTAGAGTACTGATCCAGCCATAATATAAGATTACTCCCCGGCCCTCCCCAATTGGGCTAATCTTTATACACATCTATTTTAATTTCCTGCATGCGTTAAGGGGATCCTTCTCAATTCTCTAATGACCTGTCATCCTGATCCCGAGTCCTCAGGAGAAGGATCCCTTTATCAAGTATACAAGATGTGATGTAAGACTAGCCCAATTGGGGCGGGAAAATTTTTAGAATAATCGGGGAATTTGATACCGGTGAAATAAAATTTCAATGAAAAATAAACATCTGAAAATGCCTGATGTTTTATTAGAATCATTATTTGGTACCACTTAATAATAATAACAAACTCAATATGGAAAAAAACTCTGAAAAATTGAGCAAAAACCTGGCAATCGAATCTACTCAAAAACACAGTGTTGGAAGCAGCGGAACCAAAAGCCGGGATTGGTGGCCCAATCAGTTGAAATTAAACATGCTTCGTCAGAACTCTTCGTTATCTGACCCGATGGGCAAAGATTTCAACTATGCCAGAGAGTTCAGGAGCCTTGATTTTAAGGCTTTAAAAGAGGACCTTTTCAAGTTGATGACCGATTCACAGGACTGGTGGCCCGCAGATTTCGGACACTACGGACCATTGTTTATCCGCATGGCATGGCACAGTGCAGGTACATATCGCATAGGCGACGGTCGCGGCGGCGCCGGACACGCACAACAACGATTTGCGCCCATTAACAGCTGGCCTGATAATATCAACCTCGACAAGGCACGAAGACTGCTCTGGCCTATAAAGCAAAAGTATGGCCGGAAAATATCCTGGGCCGACCTTATTGTCCTTGCAGGAAATACTGCTTTGGAATCGATGGGATTTAAAACATTTGGTTTTGCCGGCGGGCGTGAGGATGTCTGGGAGTCTGACGAGGATGTTTACTGGGGCTCCGAATCCAGGTGGCTGGAATCCGGTGAACGTTACTCCGGCGAGCGGAACCTTGACAACCCGCTTGCAGCGGTCCAAATGGGGTTGATCTATGTGAATCCTGAAGGACCAAACGGGAACCCCGATCCTGTTGCAGCAGCTAAAGACATTCGTGTAACCTTTGCCCGAATGGCCATGAACGATGAAGAAACCGTGGCACTTATTGCCGGTGGACACACATTTGGTAAAACACACGGAGCCGGCGATGTGGCACTTGTCGGTCCTGAACCCGAAGCCGCAGGTATTGAAGAGCAGGGTCTGGGCTGGAAAAGCAAGTTTGGCTCAGGAAAAGCATCCGACGCAATCGGCAGCGGTTTGGAAGTTACCTGGACACAAACGCCGCTCAGTTGGAGTAATTACTTCTTCGAAAATCTGTTCAGGTACGAATGGGAACTGACTAAAAGCCCGGCCGGAGCCCACCAATGGGTAGCGAAAAATGCCGAAAAGGCTGTTCCTGATGCCCACGACGCATCAAAAAAACATTTGCCCACAATGCTGACAACAGATCTGTCATTGCGCTTCGATCCTGTTTATGAAAAAATTTCACGGCGATTCTACGAACATCCCGATGAATTTGCTGATGCTTTCGCCCGTGCCTGGTTTAAGCTGATTCACAGGGACATGGGGCCGAGGACTCGCTACCTGGGCCCTGAAGTGCCCAAAGAAGAACTGATCTGGCAGGATCCAATTCCGGCAGTGAATCATAAATTGATTGACGACAGGGACATTTCAGCATTGAAAGCTACAATATTAAATTCAGGACTATCTGTATCAAAGTTGGTGTCTGTCGCCTGGGCTTCGGCATCAACTTTCCGTGGCTCCGATAAAAGGGGTGGCGCGAATGGAGCCCGCATCCGTCTTTCCCCGCAAAAGGACTGGGTGGTTAATAATCCTGATCAGCTGAAGAAAGTTCTCGGAGTGCTAGAAGGTATCCGGAAGGAATTTAACAGTGCCCAATCAGGAGACAAGAAGGTTTCGCTTGCTGACCTTATTGTTCTGGCAGGTTGTGCAGGAGTTGAGAAAGCTGCAAAAGATGCAGGTCATCAAATTACAGTTCCTTTCACTCCCGGTCGGATGGATGCTTTGCAGGAACAAACCGATGTGGATTCATTCGCAGTACTGGAGCCAACAGCCGACGGTTTCCGGAACTATTTAAAAACAAAATATACAGTATCAGCCGAAGAGTTGCTGGTAGATAAAGCTCAGCTGCTGACGTTAACTGTTCCTGAAATGACAGTTCTTGTTGGCGGCATGCGTGTTCTGAACACAAACTTCGATAATTCAAAACATGGTGTATTCACCGGACGTCCGGAAGTTCTGACCAACGATTTCTTTGTAAACCTGCTCGATATGAGCACTGAATGGAAAGCAACCTCCGGGTCTGAGGAGGAATTTGAGGGGCGTGATCGGGCCACAGGCGGTTTAAGGTGGACAGCAACACGGGTCGATCTCATATTCGGATCAAATTCAGAGCTCAGGGCACTGGCTGAGGTTTACGGAAGCTCAGATGCCGGGGAAAAATTTGTACAGGATTTCGTGGCAGCATGGAATAAAGTAATGAACCTTGATAGGTTCGATCTGGCGTAAATGGCGCTAAAGACTGTCCGGTTAGTATGACTTATTTTTTTATTGACTTGATGAATTCTCCAGCTGTCATGACAGGAATTTTGCTTTCTTTGAAATCTTGTTGATTCCTGGTTATTATTATATTCTGATCGTTTTCAATTGCAGTATAATACTGAATAGCATCTTCAAAGTCATGGAATTCTGAATTCAGTGCTAAATCTGTTATTTTATCGTCAAGGGGGAGTACATTCACCAGTACTTTGAATTTTCTCAATATATTTCTAGTCTCCATCTCAGGATTCTGTTTTGATAGAATATAGTGAACATCAGCCAGGCATAGTGAAGAAATTGAGAGCTTAAGTTTTTTCTTGTCAGCGAGAGAAAAGAGTTTTGCAGCCTCAGTATAAAATGGCATTCTATAAGCAAGAAGATCAAGAATAATATTTGTGTCAAGAAATAGATTTTTCATGAATACTTTCTTATCAAGTAATCTGTACGATCCTTTTTATAATCATAGTCTTCAGGAAGGGAGATTACTCCACTAAGACTTTTAACCAGAGGAGTTATCTCAATATCATCAGAATCTGGTTTTGTCACAGAGTCAAGATAAGATTCAATCAACTTCGAAAGACTGGTTTTACGATGTTGAGCGTATCTCTTTGCCCGGGAGATCACCTCATCGTCAAGTTTTATAGTAAGTTTTGTATTCATAATCTTTTATTTGTCCGTACAAATATGCGTATTCTGTACGTATAAAACAAATTCTGAGGCCGAAAGTTTGTACTCTCCAGGCAATTTCAGCTTGTTATTTTCTATTTTGCCATGATCCTAAGTAAGATTGAACGATTCTAAATCCAATGTAACCTTCTTTGGAATTTGGATCTATTACTTGACGTTCTGTAATACTGGGATTTGTTTTCCAGGAGCCTCCTTTAACAATACCATTTGTTCCGTTGGATGATAAGATCCATTCTGAAACATTATTATCCATATGTTTTAACCCCCAGTTGCATGAGCCGGTGAAATTGACCACCTAGCGCCGGAGCA
>JBAVOD010000623.1:0-4001 GCA_049691735.1 Bacteroidales bacterium | reverse complement strand
GTTTATTTCAACATCGACTATCACATTCTTATTGATCTCGGCTTCGTCAATCTCGATATGGATTATCCTTGCGTTTTTTGCATATTTTTTAAGATTCCCTGTTACTCTGTCATCGAAACGCATTCCGATCGCGATTATCAGGTCAGCCTCATTTGTGAGCTTATTTGCACCGTAATTACCGTGCATCCCCAGAAATCCGGCATAAAGCCTGTGACCTGATGGGAATGCTGAGAGGCCAAGGAGGGTCAGGGCTACTGGAATACCGGTCTTTTCGGAGAATTTGAGCAGTTCCTTTTCAGCTCCTGCAATAAGGACCCCATGTCCGGCAAGGATCAGTGGTTTTTCAGCATGATTGATCATTATCGCAGCCGATTCGATTGCTTTAGTGTGGAGAGGGATATGCGGATTGTAGCTCCTTATATAGTCGCACTTACTGTATTTAAAATCTAATTTTTCGATCTGTGCGTCCTTTGCGATGTCTATCAGGACTGGACCCGGGCGCCCTGATTTTGCTATGTAGAAAGCTTTTGCAATTATATCGGGGATATCCCCTGCTTTCTTGATCTGGCAGTTCCATTTTGTTACGGGCATTGAGACTCCGAGAATATCAGTTTCCTGGAAAGCGTCAGTTCCTATAAGGCTTGAAACGACCTGTGCAGTTATGAACACCATTGGCACCGAATCGAGGAAAGCATTTGCAATACCGGTGATCAGGTTTGTAGCTCCGGGTCCCGAGGTTGCAAAACAAACGCCGGGTTTTCCTGTGACCATAGCATAAGCCTGGGCTGCATGGGCGGCTCCCTGTTCGTGGCGGGTAAGGATATGCCTTAAACTTCCCTCATAATCCATTAGCTTGTCGTAAACTGGCATGATGGTACCGCCGGGGTAACCAAAAATCGTATCAACTCCCTCCTCGATCAGGCATTTCAGCAGTGCATCAGCACCGGAAATAGTCTCAACTCCGTTTTGATGCCCGATTGTCAGATTAACTTCGTTTTCAGTATTCATAAACATGGTTGTCAGTTTCTTGTTTAACATTAATTGTCTCGCTTTCCGGGGCTTTTAAATTCATGATAAAGTCCGCTCCCGTTATGCCGTGGGCCTGCCGGGATTAAGCACCCTTACCGCACCCTCGTCGGCAGAGCTGACCAGTGCTGCATAGGCCTTCAGTGATGCGGGTATGACCCTGTTTCTTGAAACGGGCATAAAGGCTGTGTCACCCTTTTCAGCTTCATTCCGCCGCCTGTTTTCAAGTTCAGCTTCATCAAGCATAACATTGATTGACCTGTCTGTTACATCGATTTCAATTACGTCACCGTTCCTGAGAAGCGCAATTTCGCCTCCCGCAGCAGCTTCAGGTGAAACGTGCCCGATCGACAGTCCTGATGTCCCGCCTGAAAACCGGCCATCGGTGATAAGGGCGCACTTCCTGTCGATCGACATTGACTTCAGGTATGAAGTAGGATATAGCATCTCCTGCATTCCAGGCCCGCCCCTGGGACCTTCGTATCTGATCACAACGGCATCGCCTGCTTCAACTGTGCCATTCAGAATGCCATCGGCAGCATCTTCCTGAGATTCGAAGACAACGGCCCTTCCCCTGAATCTGAAAAGCGATCCGTCAATCCCGGCTGTTTTCAGTATACATCCGTTTTTGGCTATGTTGCCGTAAAGGACCGCCAGCCCGCCATCTTTGCTATAAGCATGCTGAAGATCCCTGATGCAGCCGTTTACCCTGTCGGTATCGAGCTGATCATAGTTCAGGACATTTGAACCTGCCGCGACATTATTTTTCATCGACGGTGCGCTCCTGAAAAAGGCAAAAGCATCAGGAAGTGCATTGCCGCTCATAACGTCCCAGTCAGAGATTGCTGAGCGCAGATCGGAATAGTCAATCCGTCTTACAGTACTGTCGATAAGGTTATTACGTGCCAGCTCACCCATAATCGATAAAATGCCGCCTGCCCGGTTAACGTCCTGCATATGGTACTTTGAGCTAGGCGATACCTTGCAGATGTTAGGGATCTTTCTCGACAGGATATCAATATCTTTCATTGAAAAATCAACTCCGGCTTCCCTGGCTATCGCAAGCAGATGGAGAACGGTATTGGTCGATCCGCCCATTGCTATATCAAGGGCCATTGAGTTCATAAATGCCGGTTTTGATGCAATTGAACGTGGAAGAACGGACTCATCTCCATATTCATAAAAGGCAGTGGCAAGGTCAACAATAAGATCTGCTGCTTTTTCAAATAACCTGAACCTGTTTTTGTGGGTGGCAAGTATTGTCCCATTGCCGGGAAGTGCGAGTCCGAGAGCTTCAACCAGGCAGTTCATTGAGTTTGCTGTAAACATCCCCGAGCAGCTTCCGCAGGTCGGACACGCTGCAAGCTCCATCTCCTCAAGGTCGCTGTCGCTGAATGATTTGTCTGCTGATGATACCATTGCATCGATCAGATCAATATTCTTTCCACGGAACACTCCTGCTTCCATAGGGCCTCCCGAAACAAATACTGCAGGTATATTCATCCGCATTGCAGCCATCAGCATTCCGGGTGTTATTTTATCACAGTTACTGATGCAGATCATTGCGTCGGCCAGATGCGCATTGCATACGTATTCAACGCTATCGGCTATCAGTTCCCTTGAAGGAAGAGAGTAAAGCATCCCGGTATGGCCCATGGCAATGCCATCGTCGATCGCTATCGTATTGAATTCGGCAGCAAAGAGGCCATGCTTTTCTATTTCTTTTTTGATCAGCTGGCCTACGCTGTGAAGATGAACATGTCCGGGAACGAACTGTGAAAAAGAATTGACAATGGCGATGACGGGTTTGCCGAACTGTTCACGGGTCATCCCGTTTGCACGCCAGAGGCTTCTTGCTCCGGCCATTTTCCTTCCTGTCATTGTCCTCGAACTTCTCAGGGGTATCTTCATTTTATCAATTTGTTGTTAAAAAAAAAGCTTCCCGGTTGATCCGGAAAGCCTGTATATTTTTAATAAACATATTATTCCCGGATCATCTGCCATTGGCGATAATAAGGATGAGGGCTATAATATGGATTAAGGTTTTATTCAAAATTTATTACGATTTGAACGACAAAAGTATGTTTATTTTTAATATATCAAATATAATATGCCAATTTTTTAAGTTTTTTTATTTTTTTCACATCCGGGTCTCAGCTGGCAGGGACCTTTTTCAATTTCATAAAATTTTACAGGTCAGCCGATCCGTTAAAATTAACTCTAACCCGCTTTATGTACAACAATTAATGCAAAGTTTTCTATTTTTACAGTTCGTATCAGTGTTTTAAGTAAATTCCCGGTACGAGGCATAAAGCCGGAAACTCCACATTTGATAACCAAACTTAGAACCTTGAAAAAATGAAGAGAAAGAACATATTACGAGTCATCGCCCTTCTGGCTTTATGCAGTTTTTCAGTTTACACTTTTGATTCATGCACGCGGACACCCCGGAAATACATCGGTCTCCAGCTTTATTCAATCAGGGATTCTATTATGAGGGATGTCCCGGGTGCCATTGCAAAGGTGGAGAAAATGGGGTATAAATTCGTCGAACCTGCTGGTTATGCCGACGGCATGTTCTATGGTATCGCTCCAGATGAATTCAGGACCCTCTGCGAGACGCACCGGCTACCGGTGATCAGCTCGCATGCAGGGAAAGATCTTTCGGATTCGGCCAGCTGGGACAAGATGATGAGCTGGTGGGACGACTGCATAGCTGCCCATAAGGCAGTGGGTGCCATGTACATAGTTCAGCCATTCATGGGAGAAGGTGCTTTCAGAAGTCTCGATACACTTAAACTCTATTGCGATTATTTCAATCTTATTGGTGAGAAATGTGCTGAGCAGGGAATCAGGTTCGGCTATCACAATCATGACAAGGAGCTTTCGACTAAACTTGACGGGCAGACAATCTATGATTTTATGTTACAAAATACTGATCCATCGAAGGTAACGTTCGAAATGGACCTTTACTG
>JBAVOD010000622.1:0-10492 GCA_049691735.1 Bacteroidales bacterium | reverse complement strand
CCGATAATAACGCTGGTGACGCCCGGCTTTTCCCTTGTCCATGCAAGGGCGACTCTTGCTGGCGATGCGTTATAATGTTGCCCGATATCCTTCATCCTGTCAATTATATCATAAGCCTTCTCCTTGTTCAGCGGAGGGAAATCAAAATTATCGCGCCGGCTGTCACCGGCTACCTGGTTATTTCTTGTGTACTTCCCCGAGAGAAAACCACCGGCAAGGGGGCTCCATGGAATGATGCTTATTCCTTCGCTCATTGCCATGGGGACTATTTCCCTTTCGATATCACGGCTGGCAATCGAATAAAAATTCTGAGATGCAACGAACTTATAGCCACCTGTCCTTTCAGCAAAGTCGTTAGCTTTCATAACCATCCATGCAGGGTGGTTGCTTACACCAAGGTAGCGTACCTTGCCCGATCGTACTACATCGGCGAGAGCCCTCATGGTCTCTTCAATGGGAGTGACCGGATCAACGCCATGTATGTAAAGCATGTCGATGTGGGATACACCAAGCCTTGCAAGACTGTCGTCGACCGAGTCGAATATATGCAGCCGCGAAAGGCCTACCTGGTTTGCTCCCTCGCCCATCCTCAGTCTTACCTTTGTGGCAATGAATACCTGTTGCTTTGATATTCCGAGTGTTTTCAGTGAGTTTCCAAACAGTTGCTCCGCAAGCCCTTCAGAATACGCATTGGCTGTATCAAAAAAATTTATGCCGTGGTCAAATGCTGTTTTAACAAGCTGATTGACCTCATCCTGGGCTAACTGACCTATGGCCGTCCAGTAACCTTTTCCGCCAAAGGTCATTGTTCCAAGACAAAGTTCAGAGACCAGGACTCCTGTTTTGCCAAGTTGATTATACTTCATTTTCGTAGATTGTTAAACGTTATTTGGTTCGGGAAGGTGAAGGAAGATCTTTGACTGCAACTTTCCATACACCCCCTGCAGGTACATTAACTTCTTTGTCAGCTAAAACAGGAACGGAAAATTTTTGTTCATGGCATGAACAACGAAATACATATAATTTTTATGCCCCTGCCCTGACAGGAAGGATCCGAAAGACTGCAATGTCACAAATGCATTGATTTATTTGAATTTTATCGAGCCAATTAGTAATATTACATGAAAGCCAGTTACTACTTTGACCCGAGTTAACCCATCTCAGTCCGGGACAGCATTTGACAAACTCAGGCTGTTTATCAGGCTCATGCCGGTTGCAGTCATCCTTGTTGTCTGTCCGGAAGTTTCCCTGTCGCAATCAGTGACGCGGCTCGGGGATCTTGTAAAGGCTTTGAAGTTGAATGATACGGTAAGTGCATTGGGGTTTGCCCGTGAGATCGATCCGGTGGATACTGCCGACACCAACGGCTTAAGTTCGCTTTTTTATGCCGCAGAAGCAGGATATCCTGAGGTTTGCCGGATCCTTATAAGGCGCGGGGCCGCCATTAACATCAGGAGCAACGATGGGGCAACAGCTCTGATCCTTGCCTCACAGAACGGGCATGCCGGCATAGTAAGCCTGCTGCTTGACAGAGGAGCTGACCCGGACGTACAGGAACATGCTTTTAAAACTACCGCTCTCATACAGGCTTCCCAGAACGGGCATGCCGACGTTGTCAGGCTTTTGCTGAGCAAAGGTGCACAGGTTAATCTTGTGAGGGCAAACGGATCGGGTGCCCTGATGGCTGCCTCAGCTGCCGGCCATACCGATGTAGTTAAGGCTCTGCTCGGGAACGGTGCGGATCCGGACCTTCTTACCATTAATGACGCAACTCCACTGATCGTGGCATCGCGTTACGGTTACGCAGAAATTGTAAGGCTTCTTGCAGAAAATGGCTCGGAAATCAATCACCAATGTCTGGACGGATCAACATCTCTTACATGGGCTGTCATGAACAACCATAATGAAGTTGTAAAGGTATTGCTGGAAAAGGGGGCAGATCCTGACAACAGATGTGCTGACGGATCAACTCCCCTTATCTGGGGAGCCGAAAGGAACAGTGACAAAGTAATCAGACTGCTGCTCGAGGCCGGAGCGAACCCTGACCTGATACGCAACGATGGAATGAGTGCCCTGATGATCGCTGCCAGGAATGGTTATGAAAGTATTCTGGAAACCCTGGCAGAAAAAGGTGCTACTATTGACCTGCAGGAAAGTATAAACAAAACGACTGCACTGATAAATGCCTGCGCCGGCGGACACTCCGGGAGCGTGAAGATCCTGCTTGATAAAGGTGCAAGCCCCGACCTGATTTCAGGTGATGAATATATACCGTTGATGGTGGCTTCAGAAAACGGTTTTTCAGATATAGCAGCTCTGCTGCTCGACAAAGGGGCCCGGCCCGATCACGTGCGAAGCGACAGCATAAGCCCGCTCATGAAAGCCTCGCAGTACGGGAGAGCCGAGGTTGTAAGACTGCTTCTCGAAAGAGGGGCCCGCCCCGATCTTCAGAGCAGCCATGGTTTCACAGCCCTTATGGCGGCCTCAATGAACGGACACGCCGATATCGTAAAGCTTTTGCTGAAGAATGGATCCAACCGCATGCTCAGAAGAGATGACGGAGCCACGGCGTCAGATCTGGCTTCAGGGAATGGCCATACCGCAATCGTAAAACTCCTGGAATCCGGGGTGGGAAAATAAGTCAAATCCTGAAAAGATGAGAGGAGTTTAAGGTTCCGCTCTGGACAATGTATTCGATGGGATTTTAATCCCCTTTCGTATAAATCTTTGATTTGACTTTGATTTAAAACTGTCCTAAATTTGTTGCTGTAATAGACAGTAATTCCCTGAATCGTTACAGCTTAAAATGAAAAGAATTGCTCTGATTACATCTTTTCTTTTATATTCGTTTGTCAGTACATATGGACAGTGGTACGTTAAAAAGTATAATGTAACCGGCATTGACCAGCTTTCTTCGGCTCAACTTGATGAATCGTGGCTGGATGCAAGAAAAAGTGCAGGATATTCTATTTCGGTCGCCTGCATTGGCGGCATTCTTTATGGAGTAGCCAGATTGTTCCCCGAAGGAGAGATTGAAGACCCGAATTTTTGGGAGCAGATGATGGGAGTTGAAGTCGTAAATAAAACTGCTATGGGTGCCGGCATCGGAATCGCAGCCTGTGGCGTTATAGCAGGTATAGTCTATTCAGGCAGAGCGAAGCATATCAGATCGGCAATCGAAAGGAATTACCCGCCACGAAGATCATTTCAGATTTCCCCGGGTGCTGTTTCAAACAAATTTACCGGATCCATCACCGCTGGTATTTCAGTCACATGGAACTTTTAGCTTCCTTATATTTTTTAAATACGAAACCAGGATCCCAATCACAACAAGAATCAAAAATATCATTTTAGTACCCTTTAGAATTTACTGTATAAACTCCGGATGAAGTTTCCCATCATTAAATTCGCGTTAATTATCCTCTAACTTTCGATTATTATACCGGATCCATGCAAAAAAGGATTCCGGTGTGACTGTGAACAATGGGGCATTAAACCTGACAGCCGTAATAAGCCCGGAACCATAAAACGGCAAAATTCGTTGAACATTTAACAATCCTTTGTGTCTTATCTGTAAAATTGCGGTGAGCCATGAAAGATGAGATAAAGGAAGCTTTCGAAGATCTGAGCATGCGTGCCGGCAGGATGACAAACGGGCAGCTTGACTTTGTAAAAAGTTTGCGGCGGTATTATGAACGTTATAAAACTCTGTCGGAAAAGCAGAAAAAAGTGTTATTTGATATCAGGAGTTCACTGAAGGAAAGCAGGACCCCCGAGTTCAGGCAGAAAATGTAACACAGGGCACAGAGCAATAAGCCAGCGGGGTCGCTTAAAGCTTTGCGGATAAAATTTAACCTCAGTGAATTTTAAGAATTTTTAACTTGGTAAATATATTTTCCTTGTATAGTTTTGCCCTGCCCCTAGATAAATCACTTTTAGGGTTAGTTAGGTAAAAACCCCTCCGTCAGCTATGACAGAGGGGTTTTTTTCATATGCCAGCGTTAAGTTAGTTAGGCAGAAATCAAATATCCCTATAAAAGGGATAAATATTGCTGGCCTATCAAAGATCAACAAAATTCCTTTAATTGTCAAGTATTAAGCGAAAAATTTAGTTAGTTCTAATCAGGTCGATTTTACCCCTGCTATGCTACGGAATCTCATCCGTCAAAGTTAACTTTCTTAAAGTCAGCCATTTTATTGGCAAGCCTTCTATAAAGGCGCTTGTGATGCCTGTCACCTTCGGCCCCGCTTATCCGGCTGAGTCCGAAATAGGCGTACGCGGAGAACTCGTTGCTGTACAATCCGAACGGGGCCAGCTCTGATATGCCCTTTGTGTACAATTTACGTGCCTGTTGCATGTTATGATACTTCTTTTCCGTGAGGATACCCGCAAGGATCGTCATCTGGGCCCTGAAAAACCTCCCCGTAGCGGTCGAATCTTCAGCATTGATGAGTTTTTCAGCGTCATCATACTGCTTTACAAGCAAAAGGTTTTTTATGTATTCGTCCTTATATTCATAATTCCCGGGATACAGCTCATACAGGGTCTTGCTGTACCAGGTTGCCTCGTTGTAATTATTTTCAAAGCTTATGTAAATATCTGAAAGGACCGAAAGTGATTCAGCCCGAAGAAATATTGAGCTATCAGCCGCCTTCCGGAGCTCCCGGAGACCCTTTGCTTTATCTCCGCGGGGGAAAAACATTGCGAGAGGTTCGTAAACGGGGTAAGCCTCCGGAAATGCCTCACGGTAGTAGTCAAAAAGCCCCGTGAAATAGTAAAAATCATTGTAGCTCGATGTGAAACCAAAAGCTTTCCTTATATACGGATATGTTCCGGTTGCAAGGGGGAAAATATCAAGGCTGAGGTCATTGTCAGAGTAAAACATTAGTAACAGGCCCCTGGCGCTGAGATCTGCAAGCAGGTATTCTGCCTCCTCATTTTTAGCGGGGGTTTCCTTTTCGCACAGGTTAATGCATGTCCTGAGGTCTTTCTCCAGCACCTCGCGTGCAGGAGAAGAAGGAAGTATCGGGTAATTTTCCCAATATGTCAGAAATCCCTCAAGAAGATATCCCACCGGATGTTCAGGATACTGTTGATGAACCAATCTTAACTCCTGTTTTGCTTCAGCAAACCTGAAATTATATATGTCGGAGATCCCTGTCTTTATAATCCTTAACGAAGAAGGATCATTTAATATCTGCGCTTCAGTACCTGTATTAACGGTACAAAGCAGAATAAGCACAAGCTTGATTGATATTTTCAGTCTGTCTGCCACGGGCTCGATCAGTCAAAATTAACATTTTTACTCACAGCCAGCGAATTGGCTTTTTTCCTGTAATTCTTCATATCACGCTGATCATGTTTGGCGCTGCAGATCCTGCTGAGCCCGAAATTGGCATATGCACCGTATTCAGCACCATATATCCCGAAATTGGTCATGTCGCGTGCACCCGAAGAATATAGTGCTTCTGCCTGTTCGTAATCCCTGTATTTCTTTTCTTTCAGGATGGCGGTAAGAATATTGATCTGGATCCTGAAAAAAGGATTGTCTGTTTCAGGCTTGTCCGACAATATTAATTTTTCAGCTTCATCATACATCTTTACAAGCAAAAGGTTTTTTATGTATTCGTCCTTATATTCATAATTCCCGGGATACAGCTCATACAGGGTTTTGCTGTACCGGGTCGCTTCCTGGAAGTTATTTTCAAAGCTTATGAAGATATCGGAAAGGGCCGAAAGCGACTCAGCCCGGAGAAAGATTGAGCTGTCGGCAGCTCTCCGGAGTTCCCATATCCCCTTTGCTTTATCTCCCCTGGGAAAAAGCATTGCAAGAGGTTCGTAGACGGGGTAAGCTTCCGGGAATGCCTCACGGTTGTAGTCAAAAGCCCCGGTGAAAAAGTAGAAATCGTAGTAGCTTGAAGTGAAATCAAAAGCTTTTCTTATATACGGATATGTTCCGGTTGCAAGGGGGAAAATATCAAGACTGAGGCCATTGTCAGAGTAAAACAAAAGTAACAGGCCCCTGGCGCAAAGATCTGCCAGCAGATATTCTGCCTCCTCATTTTTCGCAGGGGTTCTCTTTTCGCACAAGCCAATGCATGCCCGGAGGTCTTTCTCCAGTACCTCGCGTGCAGGAGAAGAAGGAAGTATAGGGTAGTTTTCCCAATATGTCAGAAATCCCTCAAGAAGATATCCCACCGGGTGTTCAGGATACTGCTGATAAACCAGACTTAACTCCTTTCTTGCTTCAGCAAACCTGAAATTATAAATGTCGGAGATCCCTGTTTTTATGATCCTTAACGGAGAAGGATCGTTTAAGATCTGAGCTTCAGTCCCTGAAATACCGGAGCAGAGCAGAATAAGCACAAGCTTGATTGATATATTCAGTCTGGCTGCCACAAGCGAGCGATCAATCAAAATTGACATTCTTATTCACAGCTAGAGCATTGGCTTTTTTCCTGTAAATCCTCATATCATGCTGATCATTTTTGGCACTGCTGATCCTGCTGAGCCCGAAGTTGGCATACGCACCATATTCTGCACCATATACTCCGAAAATGGTCATGTCGCGTGCACCCGAAGAATATAGTGCTTCGGCCTGTTCGTAATCCCTGTATTTCTTTTCTTTCAGGATAGCGGTAAGAATATTTATCTGGATCCTGAAAAAAGGATCGTCTGCATCAGGCTTGCTCGCCCTTATTAGTTTTTCAGCTTCGTCATACTTACCTGTCAGAAGAAGGTCCTTTATATATTCTTCCCGGAACTCGGGATTGCCCGGATAAAGTTCGAACAGAGTCTTATTGTATGATGCAGCCATTTGATAATTATTCTCAAACTTCTCAAAAATACCCGAAAGTACTGACATTGATTCAGCAGACAGGACATGTGAACTATCGGCAGCGATCTGAAGTTCAGTTAATCCCTTTCCCCTGTCTCCTGAAGGGAAGTGTTCAGCCAGAGAAGCATACTCGGAGTAGCGCTCAGGATAAGCGTTACGGTAATATTTAAAAAGTCCGGCAAAAAAGTAAAAATCCTTGTAATGTGAGGTAAAATGCAAAGCGCGCAGCATGTACTGATACGTAGTTGCTGTCAGCGGGAACAATGGCACAGTAAGGTTATTATCCTTATAAAACCGCATTAACAGTACTCTTGCGCTCAGGTTGACCAGCAGATACTCCTCCTCATCCGGGGGGAAATTCTTTTCACAGATCTCAATACTTTTTAAAAGGTTGGTCTCAAATTGCTTTCTGATCTCTGAGTAGGCAAGCAAAGGGTAGTTCTCCCAATAGATTATCATCGCGTCCGACAATTGCCTGACTGGATGGTTCGGATAAACCTTCAGGACCTCATTGAAGCTTTTCCTTGCTTCACTGAACTGATAATTATAGACCTGCGAAATCCCCTTTTTCAGGAGCCTCAGTGATGCGGAATCAGAAAGTATCTGAGAATTCAATATGCCAGTAAAACTATACAAGATCAATATAGTGCTTATTAACATTATCCTTAATCGTGTTGCCATGATTTTAACTCATTAGAGGTTAGAAATATTCATATTACTAAAAACTAAAACACTGTGAGAAACCAAATCCGGATTTTGCAGAATACACTGTTCACATTAACCATGACTATTGACAAAAAATAAGGCAAATTGTTTATCAGGGACAATAATAAAGGATAGCCCCCGGATCAGGATTTCCTGTCTTATTGACTGTTGCTGCTGACAACCTTTCAAAAACAGGTGTCCGGGAACATTTTAAAGAATCAAAGACTCAGAAAATATCAAGTTCTTCAAGACCTGATTCCAGTTCTCCAAGGATAAGTGAGAAATCATTCCTTCCAAATCCGATCCTGAAATGATTTCCGCGATAGTCAAAAACATTTCCAGGCAACAGCAGGATACTCTTTTGCCGTATCAGTTTCCGGCAAAACAAGTCTGCCGGTATTCTTCGGACAAGCCCGGGAAATGCGACCGATCCTCCCTGTGGCTCATACCATGTGAACATATCCTCATGTCTGACAAAAAATGACCTGGCTGATTTAAGATTCCCTTTTATAAGATCAAGGTTATTTCCGGTGATGCGGGCTTTGTTTCTCAGGGCGATTATGCTCAGTATTTCTGCCGGAGCGCTGTTGCATATGGTTGTATAGTCTTTCATGCTTTCAAACTGCTTCAACAGGTGTTTATCTCTTGTTGCAAGCCATCCAATCCTCAGGCCCGGCAATCCGAATGATTTGGACAGGCCCGATAGTGCAATACATCTTTCTGATAAATCTGCTGCCGATCCATGTATAAGGGAAGGCGTGAACTCGAGGAACCTGTACATTTCATCCGAAAGGACATAGGTTCCGTTCATTTCACAGATCTCAAGTATGTTCCTGAAAACATCTGCCTCCGGGATAAATCCGGTTGGATTATGCGGAAAATTGAGGACGACAAGTTTCGTATTCTTTCGGATATTCTTCTTCAAAAATCCGGTTTCCAATATCCACCTCCCTTTGTCAGGATTTAGCGGCCACCTGGTTATTTCACATCCGATTGCTGCAGCGATCTCAAAAAGAGACTGATAACATGGTTCCGGAACAATAACATGGTCTCCATGGTCAAGTATCGAATTCATCACAATAAAGATGCCCTCCTCAGGAGCAAGGACAATGATGTTTTCAGGCTTCATGGTCTTGTAAACCATTGATATTTCCTTTCTCAGTAAAGGATTGCCTTTCGATTCAGTATAACCAAGCTTCAAATCCTGCCATAAATTGATACACTCCCCGTCACCCAATGCCAGAAGCTCCGAAACCTTCATGCTTTCACAGTCGGAAGGGCTTAACAGGTACTTCGCAGTGAACTCAAATTCAGCAAAGTATCTTTCCAGTTTGAATTCGTTTATTTTCATTTCCCAATATTTTTTGTCAGGAAGAATTTCGATATAAAATTAAGCTATCAACCCGAATCGCAGGTCGCTACCTGTCTTCCGTCAAATAACTGGCTGACAATGAAACATATCAGGAAAAACTCCGTTAAATATCCTGATGTGATAATTAATTTGGCGCTTATTACCTGAACCTCAAATTTTAGCAGAAAGATGAACATTTGCATGAAAAACGGCAAATTAATATTAACAGTTCTCATACTGTTGTTGCTTGGCATTGCTCTGACAAACTGCTCTTCGAGCCGGAAGAGTGCCGGCGAGCTCAGAAGCCTTATGCTTCAGGATAACCTTCAGCTTGGAAGGAACAGAGCCTTCTATTCGAAGCATAATGTGCAGGCGCGCAAGACGGCTTATAAGCGGTATGCCCGAAACGGCAGGCACCGTTAATATCGAAAATGGGCCCGGGAGCCGGTACCCGCAAATCTTAAAGTTTTGTTAATTATTTGATATTTTGTGGTTTGGTTTGTTTATGTGGTATGCAATTTGAGTGCTTCACTTAATCAAATTAAACTCAGATGTTATGAAAACAATTAAAACAATATCGGTGAGCCTCCTCTGGGTACTGGGACTTTCCCTGATAACCATCGGCGCCAGGGCCCAGGAGTCCAAATTGAGCCGGCAGGAATTAAAGGAAGCCAGAAAAGCTCAGCTGGCTGCCAACTTCAATATTCTGGATTCCCTAGTAAATTCAAAGAGCTTTGTACTTGAAGCTGATTTTCTTCAGAATCGATATGGCGAAAGGATAGTTGTAACCCCGCTCATTAATTTTATAAAGGTGAACAGAACAAACGGTACTATACAGACAGGTACAAATCTGGGAATGGGATTTAACGGTGTTGGCGGGGTAACAGCCGAAGGATCAATCGGAGGATGGAAGGTTTACAAAAATCCCAGGAAAATGACTTACAATGTCGAGTTCACGCTGATGACCCAGCTTGGGAGTTATGATATCTCATTGATGGTGAATGCTGATGATATCGCAACTGCGACCGTCACGGGGTTAGGCCCCGGAATGCTTACGTGGGACGGTCATCTTGTAACTTTGGATAACTCCAGGGTTTTCAAAGGACAGAACACCATATAGTCAATGCCACCGGTATCCGGATGCATTTAATTGAAATTTTTGCTTCGCGGATCCCTGTGTGAGGGCATAATGTGATTTAAGGGTGCCGGAAGCAATCCGTTTATAAAGGGGCTGTTTCGCGCCCTTTTTCTAATTTAAAATCCAAACATGCATTTTCCCAGGATTATCAGCCCGGCGGTAAAATTGCAAATAAAATTGATTTTTAATTCCTAAAGGTTTAACTTTCACTTGTCCGGACAAACTAATATTAGTTGTATTTACCTGTCTGACCAATATCACATCACTATGAAAACATTCAGCCGTCTCACCGGATTAGCTTTGTTAATCGCTCTTGCCTCCTCCTGCATCTACCCGCTCTATTTCAGCAAAACTTATGACCCTGAGATCAACATTGAAAAAAAGACTTACAGGATACTATATATGAATATATTCGACTATACATCCCAGGCTAACGTTAAAGAAAGGAAAGAACTACCC
>JBAVOD010000621.1:0-7083 GCA_049691735.1 Bacteroidales bacterium | reverse complement strand
ACCATAAGCATCAGCAAGACAAGCCTGTGGTTTACTCCTTTCTGATAAAGATAATATGTAAGGAGTAAGGTTGTCATTATCTCAGTAATAGTAATTGCCAGCCCGTAAGCAGCATTCATATTGCCGGAAGCTTTGAAGGAAACCACAACAATTGTACACGCTATCCACAGGATCCAGTTAACAAAGGGAAGATAAACCTGCCCCCTGACCCATGTTGGAAACAAAACGCGGATCCTGGGCCAGAAGTTCAGGGAGATCGCTTCGCTTATAAGCGTAAATGATCCGCTTATAATTGCCTGGCTTGCGATGATTGCAGCTGCCGTAGCAATGAATATCCCCGGTAGTAATAACCATTCGGGCATGATCTTAAAGAATGGATTAATGTCCTCGCCCGGCTTGTAATTCATGATCAGCCATGCACCCTGTCCGAAATAGTTCAGGAGAAGGCACAGCTTTACATAAGCCCATGAGACCCGTATGTTCGCCCTTCCGCAATGCCCCAGGTCGGCATAAAGAGCTTCGGCTCCTGTTGTGCACAGGAAGACTGCACCCAGAAGCACAAATCCCCCGGGAAATTCGGTCAGGAACCTGAATGCATTTACCGGGTTGACCGCCTGCAGTATAAATGGATGCAGGACTATCTGCGACATCCCCAGTGTTCCCAGGAGTGTGAACCAGACCACCATAATAGGGCCAAACGAACTTCCGATGAAATTTGTGCCGAATTGCTGAATAAAGAAGAGCGCTGCAAGGATTATCAGAACTATCGGGACAACCGGGATCCCGGGATTGACCAGTCTGAGCCCCTCTATGGCGGATGTTACCGTGATAGATGGAGTTATTACGCCGTCGGCCAGAAGTGCCCCGGCTCCGATCATCGTCAATACGGCAGCCCAGGTCGATTTCTGCCTTATAAGCGCAAAGAGGGCAAAGATGCCGCCTTCTCCGTTATTATCGGCCCTTAATGTTATAATTACATATTTAATAGTTGTCGAAAGAGTCAGCGTCCAGAAAATACACGACAATGATCCGTAGATCAGCGACTCGCTGAAATGACCGCTCCCGCCGGTGAGGATCGCTCTCATTGTGTACAGCGGGCTTGTGCCAAGGTCGCCGAAGACGATACCCATGGTAACTATCATCCCGGCAACAGAAAGTTTTTTTATGTCTATATGATTTCCCTCCAGCTTCATTACGTCAGAATACTACCGACTGGACTTAGGTTATTGGAGCCCGCAAATTTAATAATTATTACTTTTACGGATTCTTTAAACACAATTATTTTATGCTTAAGAGAGTTCAGTTCCTTTTCGCAGCTTTGTTAATCCCATATTGTCTTTCTTCACAAAAGGATAATTATCAAAACAATAAGCTTTCCATCCTTTTTATTGGCGATATTATGGGGCACGACGAACAGATCTGGTCGGCGGAAGACCGGGCTACACATACCTACAATTACGATGATGTGTTCAAATATATTGAACCTGAGGTATCTGAAGCTGATCTTGCAATTGCCAACCTGGAGGTCACACTGGCCGGCACACCTTACAGCGGATACCCGGCATTCAGTTCACCAGTTGCGCTTGCAAAGTCATGTTATAAAGCAGGTATCGATTGCTTTGTATCAGCAAATAACCATGCTGCCGATCGTGGCAAAAGAGGGATCATAAACACAATCTTCAGGCTCGATAGCCTCGGGATACCACATACCGGAACCTTTTTTAACAATGCTGAAAGGGACAGCGTTTACCCCCTGATACTCAGAAAAAAAGGATTTTCCCTGGCTCTGCTGAATTACAC
The DNA here is from genome assembly GCA_049691735.1 of Bacteroidales bacterium. GTDB lineage: Bacteria > Bacteroidota > Bacteroidia > Bacteroidales > VadinHA17 > LD21. Next base: position 5,283 of record JBAVOD010000621.1, on the reverse strand, counting down.
CTACGGGACAAACGGAATAAACGTACCGCCTCCCGAAATTGTCAATATGCTCGACAGGAACCTGATAACTGCTGATATCGCGAAAGCCAAATCAATGAACCCCGATGCAATAATCCTCTTCCTGCACTGGGGAACGGAGTATGATACTATTCCGTCAAAAAGCCAGACCGATCTGGCAAACTACTTCTTCGGCCTCGGCGTCGACCTGATAATCGGTTCACACCCGCATGTACTTCAGAAGATGATATGGACCAAAAATCCTGAGAGTGGAAGGGACAACCTGCTTGTATACTCCCTCGGCAACTTCGTTTCGAATCAGAGAAGACAGGGAACCGACGGGGGCTCAATGGTGAAAATCGTGCTTGAACGCAGGACTGATTCAGTATTCGTATCCCGGGCGGGCTATTACCTCACGTGGGTATATACTCCGATAGAAAGCTACAGGAAGAGATTCTTCATTCTGCCCTGTGAAGAATATATAAACAAGCCCGAATTCTTTCCGAATCAGGCGGACTACCTGAAGATGAATATCTTCATCGGAAGATCGCGGGACCTTCTGAACACGCAGAATATTAATATCGGGGAGATTTCTTATCCGGAGGCAATTAAATAGACAATTTGTTTTGGCATTAATAAAAGGCTGCTATTCGGAATATTTTAAATATTATTGCAGAATAATTTGTGCCAGATCAGTAAGCCTTATAAATATTTATGAATAACTCTCTCATCCTCCTTTCGGTAACAGCTGTCTCCCTTGGATTTATTCATACGATCCTGGGACCTGACCATTATTTACCATTCATAGTCCTCAGTGAAGCAAAGAAATGGTCAGTAAGAAAGACAATGCTGATCACCTTTTTCTGCGGCATTGGCCATGTTCTGAGTTCGGTTATAATTGGCTTCATTGGCATTGCAATCGGTATTTCTGTCAATAAGCTTGTCAAAGTCGAATCATTCAGGGGCAATATTGCCGGGTGGCTGTTTATCGCATTCGGTCTTATATATGTTATAATCAGCCTCCGGAATCTTTACAGGAAAAAGACTCACACTCATTCGCACCACCATTTCGGGGGCAATGTTCATGCTCACGAACATAATCATTACCAGGAACATACGCATGTTCATGAGAAAGAAGTGGTAAATACCACCCCCTGGATATTATTCCTGATTTTCATATTCGGCCCGTGTGAACCCCTGATCCCGCTGGTTATGTATCCTGCTGCTGAGAACAATATACAGGGCACGATCATTGTGTCGCTTCTTTTCTCAGTGGTAACTATATCGACAATGATGCTTGTGGTTTTGGCATTTAAATTGGGATTCAGCAGGATAAGCCTCAAGCCGGTCGAAAAATACAGCAATTTGATTGCAGGCGCACTCATACTTTTCTCAGGTGTTGCAATCCAGTTCCTGGGGCTGTGACCTTCGTAATTATGCAATTGTGCAATTGTACAATTATGCAATTGTGCAATTATTTCGTTTTGCCTTTACGCCTTTACGCCTTCATGCCTTTACGCCCTCATGCCGTCACGCCGTCGCGCCGTCACGTCTTCACGGCACAACCCTGAACAGAAGGTTGACGTTTGGATCGGGAATAACTTCGTTTATCTTCCTTGTTTTGATTGTAACTCTTGTTTCCCTTCCGGAGACATTGATTTTTTCATTCTGATCACCTTCCAGGCACTTTACAAGCAGTTCAAGCGGAAAGGTGAACAGATGCTCCTGTTTCTGCTCTATGATTATCACCTGACTGCCATTCCGTGGCCTTTCGGTGGTTATCTTAAGATCAGGCTGCCCCGCAATGTAAAGCCATTGCTCAAAGAAACCTGACAGATCCCTGCCGCTCACTTCCTCCATCACTTTCCTGAAATCGCCGGTCAGTGCGTTACCGTTCCTGAATCGCTCGTAAAAAAGCCGCATACCTTTCCAGAACAGGTCATCTCCAAGCTCGTTATTCAGCATGTGCAGTACCCAGGCGCCTTTCTGATATGAATTCGCATTCAGAAGTCGCATCAGGTTTGTAACCGTGGTGTCAATTACCGGCCTGGGGTACTTCATGAAGAAGCTTATAACCTGCTCACGATCAGCTTTCATCTCTGACTGAAAGCGTTCCATGCCATAGGTCTTTTCCATATAAACCGAGGTAAGGTATGTAGCAAATCCCTCACTGAGCCAGATATGATCCCAGTCGTTCTCAGTCACCGAATTCCCGAACCACTGGTGGGCGATTTCGTGAGCAAGGAGGCCCTCTGCGTTACCCTTTCCGGTAACCGAATTCTGTGCGTAAAAAACACATCCTGCATTTTCAAGACCGCCAAAAATGGTTTTAGACTGGACATTTGCCAGCTTTTCGTAAGAATAGGGCCCGATAAGGCTGACATAGAATGCAAGCGGTCTGACAGCAACCGCATAATCGTAGAAGCCTTCATTCCGGTTCTCTCTGAAAACATATGACCATACAGGAATGTTATCCGGTTCGCCGGCCAGCCTGAAATCAAATTCAGCAGCACCGAAGGCCATCACCTTTGTTGCAAGCGGGACCCCTTCCTTCCAGTGAGTAAGCTTGCGGTCACCCGTCAGATGGCTTTCCTCAACCAGGTAACCGTTGGCAACAATGTCGTAATGACTGGGTGCAGTTATGTAAAAATCAACAGTCGCCTTATCATACGGATGGTCTATACATGGCAGGTAACTGCTTGCTCGGTTGGGCCAGTTGTCTGAAAAGAATGTCCTGTCCCCGTACTTGTTGTTTGAGATCACCAGTCCTCCCGAGGGGATACCGTGGTATGAAATTGTCAGGACGGCTGTTTGTCCATGGTTAAGAGGAGTGCCAGGAGTAAAGGTGACCTTGCCTCCGTTCCGGCTCCAACTTATATTTCCGGTGCTGAACCAGGCCGAATCGATGACCATACCCTTTCCATCGAGCCCAGGGCTCATTAAATCGAGGTCAAAAGAACTTACAGGACCTTTGAAGCCGATGGTGATCGAGGAATTTCCATAGATGATGTCGCTGGTATCGCTCAATGAAACCGAAAAGGAATAATTGATGATATCAATCATTGGGTTCCGTTTGTATCCGTCATTACCCGAAACGTGAAATCCGGCAATAAAGACCAGGACAACAGGCAGGATTACTTTCATTTTTTGTTTGGGTTGGCAGGTCAAAGTTAAAAATGATTTGATTGAAAATGGGTTTTAATTATTAGCTTTGCAGTAAACTTAGAAGGCAATGTCGTACGACTATAATACCCAACGAAAAAGAATGGCACTACCCGAGTATGGAAGGAACGTACAAAAGATGGTCGATCACACCAAGACCATTCAGGACAGGGAAGAAAGGAACCGGGCGGCCAGGACGATCATTCAGATAATGGGTAACCTGAATCCCCAGATAAAGGATTCTGGCGATTTCAGGCATAAGCTCTGGGACCATCTTGCGCTTATTGCTGATTTTGAGCTTGATGTTGATGCACCCTATGTAGCTCCTGAGCCTTCAAGATTCACTGAAAAGCCCAAGTCGATCCCATATAAGCAGGGCGACATCCGGTACCTGCACTACGGACGCATTATTGAGATGATGATCGATGCGGCCACAAAACTTGAGGACGGCGAGGAGAAGGAATACCTCACAAACCTGATCGCAAACCAGATGAAGAAATCGTACGTTACCTGGAACCGGGCTCAGGTAAGCGACGAGGTAATCCTTGGCGACCTGAAGCTTCTTTCGGGTGGAAAGCTTAAGATCACTGACAAAATCAAGATCCTTGAAGTAAAAGAGCTTATCCCCCAGATTAAGAAGAAACCTCAGCAGGGTAAACAGCACGGTAAACAACTTAACAAGCAGTTCAATAAGAAAAAAGGTCACAACCGGCGTTAATGGGTAGTTTTATTGTCCAGGGTGGCAAAAAGCTCAATGGGGAGATCCGCCCCCAGGGGGCAAAAAATGAGGCACTACAGGTAATCTGTGCTACGCTTCTTACTTCCGAAGAAATAACGATCAGGAACATTCCCGATATCAGCGATGTCAACAGGCTTATTGAACTTTTAAGCAGCCTTGGAGTGAGGGTTTGCAGGCTATCCGGGTCCGAAATTACTTTCGAAGCTTCAAAGATTGATTTCGATTACCTTGAGACCCCCGAATTCCGGTCACAGAGTACAAGCATGCGCGGATCAATAATGATCGTCGGGCCATTGCTTGCACGATTCGGCAAAGCTTATATTCCCAAGCCCGGTGGAGATAAAATCGGCCGCCGAAGAATTGATACACATTTTAACGGATTCCAAAAGCTGGGAGCCACAATCGATTTTGATACTACCGATCCTTTTTACAGGGTGGAGGGGTCCCGGCTTACCGGCAGCTATATTCATCTTGATGAGGCTTCCGTTACCGGGACCGCAAATATCATTATGGCTGCTGTCCTTTCAGAAGGAAGGACCACATTATATAATGCAGCCTGTGAACCGTATATACAACAGTTGTGCAGGATGCTCGTGTCGATGGGTGCGAAAATCAGTGGCATCGGATCGAATCTTCTTTATATTGACGGCGTAAAGGAACTCGGCGGATGCACCCATACTATACTTCCCGATATGATTGAGATAGGTTCATTCATCGGTCTTGCCGCCATGACAGGGTCGGAGATCACCATCCGCGATGTTTCCTACGAGAACCTGGGCATTATACCCGATTCATTCAGGAGGCTCGGTATCTGTTTTGAGAGGATCGGGGATAGTATTTTAATCCCCTGCCAGGAACATTATGAAATAGAGACTTTCATTGACGGATCGATCATGACTATCGCTGATGCGATATGGCCCGGGCTTACACCCGACCTCCTCAGTGTTTTGCTGGTAACGGCAACACAGGCAAAAGGTGCCGTCCTGATCCATCAGAAAATGTTCGAGAGCAGGCTTTTCTTCGTCGACAAGCTCATTGATATGGGTGCGCAGATAATACTGTGCGATCCTCACAGGGCGACTGTTATCGGGCTCGACAAAATGATAAAGCTCAGGGGCACGATAATGTCATCGCCTGATATCCGGGCCGGTGTTGCATTGCTGATAGCCGCTCTGTCGGCCGAGGGCAAAAGTGTAATCCACAATATCGAGCAGATCGACCGCGGATATCAGAGCATCGACTGCCGTCTGAATGCCCTCGGTGCCGATATCACAAGGATCTAAAAATACAGTTCAGGGCCAGAGAACCTGACTTCTGTCAAATTGTCTACTTAATCCCATTGGCAGATATTTTGTTAAGTTTGGAATTGTTGAATTGAAATATTG
>JBAVOD010000620.1:0-2720 GCA_049691735.1 Bacteroidales bacterium | reverse complement strand
TTGAGGGACAATGAGAAGGAATGAGGATATAGAAAAGATAGACAGGTACATTAACGGTCTCGCGGACGAGAGTGAATCGAGATATGTGGAATCGATGTTCTTAAATGGAGAAAAAAATCTATATCTTCATAATTCCCTAAAAAAAGACTGGGATCAAACAGACAGTGACGCGGCTGCTGATGAAATTATTTTAGGCCATCTTCTTGACAGGATTCACCATATAATCAGGATGAAAGAAGCGCTTAAAAAGCACAATCCATTTCAGCAATTTAAACTGATCTACACGAAAGTTGCTGCTGTCATTCTTATTCCCGTATTACTAGCAGGCGGATTGGTTTATGTGACTATGAGTACACAGAACAGGATTCACGCTGATAAGCAGGTCAGTACCATGATTTCGGCTCCAATGGGTGCAAGAGTCTCCTTTAATCTCCCTGACGGGACAAAAGGAATGCTTAACAGCGGTTCCAGTCTAACTTACAGCCTGCCTTTTACCAGCAACCGTCACATCATTCTTGAAGGTGAAGCTTTTCTTAACGTCACACATGATGAGAAGCATCCTTTTGATATAAAAGCCGGGAATTCGACAGTGGAAGTATTGGGTACCACCCTTAACATAAATGCTTATCCTGTTGAAAACTATATTGAGGTAGTGCTTCAGACGGGGAAGGTCAATTTTACTGATAACAAGGGGAATGAAAAGACAACTTTGCTTCCGTCTGAAAGGCTGGTTTATGAAGACGGGAAAACAACCAAGTCATTTGTCGATACGACAAAGTATATTGGCTGGACCCAGGGCAAGCTGATTTTCAGAGATGATCCGATGCTGGAGGTTGTCAGACGTATTGAGCGCTGGTATAATGTAGAAATTGTACTGGCAGACACAGATTTGTTAAGATATTCATTCAGAGCCACTTTTGAAGATGACCGGCTTGAAGATGTTCTGAGATACTTAAGCATGACGTCACCAATAAGATATACTATTTCTCCCCGGCATTTAATGCCTGACGGAACATTTAAAAAAGTAAAAGTGACCATCTTTAAACTAAAATCATAATGCTAACCTTAAAAACCTGAAACTATGAAAGCAATTTATGGACCATAAGGAAACAGACAAAAAAAGGAAATCGCTGTAACGATTTCCTAAAAAAACATCATTCAGATATTTTTTAACTTAATACATTACAAATCTATGGAAAAAAACAAACCTTTCGGGGAAATGTTTTATCATTCCCTGAAAAAAATCCTACTAATCATGCGTATCGCTATTGTTCTGTTTATCCTGGGAATTCTGCAGGCACACGCCAACGATGCCTACTCGCAGAAGACAAAGCTTACGTTGAACTTTTCGGATGCACAACTGATCACAGTGCTTGACAAAATTGAAAACGAAAGCAAGTATTTCTTCCTCTATAACGAAAAGCTACTTGATACTGAACGTAAAGTCAGCATTGATGAAAAAGACCAATTAATCAGCGTCATACTTGATGAACTGTTTAAAAGCACAGATGTCAACTATACCATAATTGACCGTAAGATTATTCTTGCCCCCAACTATCTTAATGAAAGGAAAAGTGAATCAACCCTGTTACAGCAACAAAATATCACTGGTAAAGTCATTGATAGTCAGACAGGCGAGGTAATGACAGGAGTAAATATTCAGGTTAAGGGAACAACCATCGGGGCAATTACAGATCTGGATGGTAAATTCATCCTCATGGCACCGGATCAGAATGCTACTCTGATATTTTCCTTTATAGGGTATATTTCACAGGAGGTACAACTTGAGGGGAAAACAGTTATAGATATAAAGCTCATGAGCGAAATGAAAGGTTTGGATGAAGTAGTTGTAGTCGGCTATGGCACAACCAAAAAAGCTTCACTTACCGGAGCGGTCGCTGCCGTAAAGGGTAGTGAAATTCAGGCTTCACCGGCAACAAATTTTACTAATACTCTGGCCGGACGTCTGCCTGGTGTGGTTACTATGAACAATTCGGGCGAACCGGGAAATGACAATGCTACTATTAGAATAAGAGGTGTCAATACATTGGGAGATAATTCACCACTTATTGTTGTTGACGGTGTTGCAAATCGTGATATGACACGATTAGATCCTTCCGTTATCGAAACCGTTACTGTACTAAAAGACGCTTCGGCTGCTATTTACGGTGCTCAGGCAGCAAATGGTGTTATCCTTATCACTACCAAACGTGGAGTGGTCGGGAAGCCAAAAATCAATATTAATTACAATTATGGTTTAAGTAATCCTACTGTAATACCAAGGATGGCTGATGCCAAGACTTATGCCACCATGATAAATGAAATTGATATTTATTCCGGAGTAAAACCTACTTATAGTGAAGAGGAGCTTCAAAAATTCGGTGATGGTTCCGATCCCTGGGCATACCCTAATGTTAACTGGTTTGATAAAGTTTTTAAACCCTATTCAAATCAACAACGGGGCGATATCTCTATCAGTGGGGGTACTGAAGGTTTGAAATATTTCGTTTCGGGAGGATTCAATACTCAGGGGGCCATTTACAGAAACAGTGACGCAGGTTATTCACAAGTAGATTTACGGACAAATATTGATGGATCAATTTCTGAAAATATTTCTTTGAGTTTTAATATGTCCGGGAGGCAGGAAAACAGAAATTTTGCAAGGACAAGTAATACTTTTACCTATTTGATCAACAGGAGTAAGCCAATCTTTTTAGATG
>JBAVOD010000619.1:0-2583 GCA_049691735.1 Bacteroidales bacterium | reverse complement strand
GTCCCGAAGAGCTGATTTCATTTTCCGGGTCTATGCAGAAGACTGATACCTGCTGACCCTTATGACTGGGAACGAAACAGCTTTTCAGGTAAGCTGTAAAGATGCCTGTATTGGTCACCATTTCAACATTTGCATCCCTGGCATACTCCGCAAGCAGGGAAATATTTCCCACAGTATGATCTTCCCGCCCGCCGGTGCCTCCCAGGATTGTAAGATCTCTGTAACCATTCCTCAGACACCATTTTACAGTTTTGGTAAGGTCATTTGTTTCCTGGTCGCCGTCACTGAATATCCTGTCAGGATACCTGGCTGCAATTGTCTTCTCAATTGAATCAAGATCCCCGACTATAGCCTCCGGGATAATGCCGGCACTGATCAGGTTACCCGCACTCCCGTCGCAGCAGATCAGATGCCTGGCCTCAATCAGAATCCTCAGCGGGATATCATGAACAGGAAAGTCTCCGTTTGCGAGTATTACAGCACGCTCAGCCATAGATATAAAGATACGCTAATTAGCAGATCCTTATCAGAGAGGGGAAAGGAATTATTTCGAGGCAGGATACAAAATCCCCTAACCTCTATAATGACCTTTTCCATTCCCTGAGCCCGACAAACGACATAATCAGGTAAACAAGATACAGAAGCACCGTCGGATATAACCCGCGCACTGAAAACAGTATTGATGAGGTAGTATTCACTACTATCCACAGGAACCAGTGCTCATAGATCTTCCTGGCAAGCATCCATGTGGCGATGATTGAAAGAGAGGTAACAAAGGAATCCCATTCGGGGACCGGCGAATCGGTAAGGTGCGAAAGCACGAACCACAGGATGAAATACAACAAGACAAATGCGCCCACCAGAATTAATCCTGTCCTGAATTTCAATCTTGTTACTCTGAGCTTTTCACTTCCACCTTCGCTGCTCCCTGCCCCCTGCTCTCCACCCTCGCTCTCACACCCGCTCCCCCTTACCCACCAGTACCAACCCAGGCAGCTTATCACCAGGTAATAACCCTGAAGGCTCATGTCGGCGTAAAACTTGCTTGTGAAAAAAACCCAGATATAGACTGCTGAGGTTGTTATCCCTACGGGCCACAACCAGAGATTCTGTTTTATTTCCAGAAATACGTAGATAATACCGGTAATTGTGCCGAATACTTCAATCCAGTTTTTTGACAGCCAGTCGTACAACATCACAAGAAGATTTATCAGAATCTCAGTCCCACAGCTAACAGAAAATTGATTCCCGCCTGCGGAAAGTAGTAAGCCCAGGTTTTTTCAGTTCCCTCTTCATACCAGAATCCCCCGTACGCGTTGCTGGAATAAAGATTATTCAGGACATTATTCACTGAAAGCCTGAGCTCAATCCCTCTGATCTTTTTTACCTGAGGGCTGAAGTCAAGGTGGAGATTATTGAAAAAATAAGGACTGATCATCCTGTTTGTGCTCATTGTGTTGTCGAAGTATTGCCGGCCAACATATTTGCTTACAAGATGAATGTCGAGGTAATCGGAAAAAGAATAAGCCAGGTCGCTTGAGCCGGTTATACCGGGTGAATATGATATATACGTTGTACCGAGGTATTTGCCGGTGTACAATGAACTTCCGTCGGGTGCGTACTCGGTATAGTATTCTGTAAATCCGAGTATTTTGTTCCTGCTTAAAGTTGCTGTCACATTCCAATCCAGTTTCCTGAGCGGCCTGATATGGGCGGTAAGCTCGATGCCAGCCCTGTAACTGTCAGGTACATTGGTCATAATAGGATATCCGACATTGCTGAGCTGTCCGGTTGGCACCAGCTGATCATTATAGAACATGCCATAAAGATTTAAACCGAAACTGCCCCTGCCGGCTTTCAGAAGGTACCCGGCCTCGGCATCGAAGAGTGTTTCAGCGCGAGGAGTTGCATCCGGATCTCCCGAAGCTTCTTTGAAATCAGCCCTCGTCGGCTCCTTATGGGCGACAGAAAACGATAGGTATGCATCCTGGCGGGGGGATACTGAGAAATATATTCCTGCTTTCGGATTTACAAAATTGTAAAAATGCGACTGCGATATGTCACGCAGATCATCGTCCGGACCTTTCATCCTGTACGAAATATGCCTGTACTGCAGGTCCCCGTAGGCTGAAAGTTTTTCAGTCATCCTGTAATTGACCCTGCCGTAAATATTAAACTCTCCTTTGACTCCCGAATTGAAATACCATTGATAGTCTTTCTCCGTCAACCCTGCATTACGCATCCATATAATCTGGCCATAATGATCACCTGAATAATTATTTGCGCTTCCACCGATCAATGCATCAATCCTGTTCTTTTTAAAAGCGAGAGAATAAACAATACCGTAAAAATCATTTTTCAGCCATTTTCGTCTGATAAGGTCTGTTGAAGTAATTTGCACTGTATCTATAACAACAGGGGGCAGGCCATAATCGGCATAAGGCTGATCTTCACCGTATTCCTCATAGTAGCCGGAGCCATGGGTGTAATGCATGGCAGCATGGAAATTAAGGTACGGGCTTATGTTCAGGCTATAGATAAGCTGGTAATTGTCCTGGAGATAATTATCTGTTTCATTATCGT
>JBAVOD010000618.1:0-9395 GCA_049691735.1 Bacteroidales bacterium | reverse complement strand
CTGAGGGATATGACAGTCTGATCGATGGCCACAGGGAAGTCTGGCAAAAGATATGGAACGCTTCTGACGTGATAATTGAAGGTGATGTCGCCGCCCAGCAGGCCATCAGGTTCAACATTTTTCATCTGAACCAGACATATACCGGTAAGGATGAGCGACTGAATATAGGTCCCAAGGGGTTTACCGGAGAAAAGTACGGGGGAAGCACATACTGGGACACCGAGGCTTTTGCTCTCCCGTTCTTCCTCAAGACTGCCGGGCAGAATGTTGCAAGGAATCTGATGCTTTACAGATATAAGCATCTTCCGGCCAGCATAAGGAATGCTGCAAAGCTTGGATTCAGCGGGGGCGCTGCTCTTTATCCTATGGTTACCATGAATGGGGATGAATGCCATAACGAATGGGAAATAACCTTTGAGGAGATCCACCGTAACGGGGCTGTAGCTTATGCAATTTATAACTATATACGACATACCGGCGATGCCGGTTATATTGTTGATTACGGGCTGGAAGTGCTGATCGGCATTTCACGATTCTGGAGCCAGAGGATAACATGGTCAGAACACAGGAAAAAGTATGTCATGCTTGGTGTGACCGGCCCTAATGAATACGAAAACAATGTCAGTAACAACTGGTACACCAACACAATTGCATCCTGGACATTGTCATATACTATCGACAGCCTGCTGGGTGTCAGGGAGAGTGAACCTGAAAAATTTGATGCTTTGGTAAGAAAAACTGACTTTGATTTCTCGGCTGAGACCGGCAGGTGGAAAGAACTGATCGCGAATTTATACCTGCCTCATTATGACGGGAAGGATGTGTTCCTCCAGCAGGACGGTTTCCTCGATAAGGAACTTGTACCGGCCGACAGCATTCCGGAGAACGAAAGGCCCATCAACCAGCACTGGTCGTGGGACAGGATACTGCGCTCATGCTTCATCAAGCAGGCTGATGTACTGCAGGGCCTCTACTTCTTTGAAGATAAGTATGATACTGAGACCCTTAAACGGAATTTTGATTTTTACGAACCCATGACGGTTCACGAATCATCATTATCGGCATGCATTCATTCGATACTCGCTTCCAGGATAGGTTATAATAAGAAAGCATATGATCTTTACCTCCGTACAGCAAGGCTCGACCTTGACGACTACAACAATGAGGTCGCTGAAGGGCTTCACATTACCAGCATGGCAGGGACGTGGCTGGCAGTTGTTGAAGGATTTGGAGGAATGAAAATATCCGGCGATCGCGTCAGGATAATTCCGGATATTCCCCCCAGATGGGAATCATATTCGTTTCATGCGCGTTTCAGGGGAATGCTGTTCGAAGTTACTGTGACCCGTGAAAGTGTTACGGTAAATAACCTTTCCGGTTCAGAATTGGTTATTACTGTATATGATAGCACACTTCGTATTGATGGCCATGGAGGAAAGAAAGTAAAGTTCGATGGGAATTTTATTAACAATAACAGATGAAATGGAAAAGTTATCGGTAATGCTTGTTGCAGTCGTACTGACAGTTCTCATAATAATTGGGGGCTGCTCCCTTTTTGGAAAAAAGAAGGAGATCAAACCTTTTGTTACTGAGGTCGTTCATCCCGAATGGTCCAAAAATGCGGTCCTTTATGAGGTTAATATCAGGCAATATACTGAGGCAGGAACACTGAAGGCATTTGAAAAGCACCTGCCACGCCTCAGGTCTCTCGGGATAAACGTGCTGTGGTTCATGCCTACTTACCCTATAGGTGAGGTGAACCGTAAACCTCCCCTTGGAAGCTATTATTCTGTAAAGGATTATATGGGAGTGAACCCCGAGTTCGGGACAGTTGACGACCTGAAACAGGTGATTGACAGTGCACATGCTCTTGGAATGCATGTTTTGCTCGATTGGGTCCCGAACCATACCTCGTGGGATAATCCGCTTGCCGTTGAGCACCCCGACTGGTATGTAAAGGATTCAACCGGCAATTTCACGCCTCCCAAAGGTACCGACTGGACAGATGTTATCCAGCTTGACTGGAGCAAGAAGGGTTTACAGGATTACATGATTAACGCAATGAAGTACTGGGTCAATCTGGGTGCTGACGGATTCCGGGTTGATCATCCTCATAATACGCCCCCCGAGTTCTGGGAACGTGCAAGGGCCGAGCTCGATAAGATTAAACCGGTACTTTTGCTTGCGGAGCATGAGGGCACAGGTGAATATCTCAGTAAAGGATTCGACATGAATTATGCCTGGGAAATGTATCATCTGATGGTTGGTATAGCCCAGGGCAGAGACAGTGCAATTGCAATGACCAGATATTTCAAAAAAGAAATATCGGTATATCCGAATAATGCCTACCGGTTGATGTTCCTTACGAATCATGACGAGAACTCATGGGGTGGTACTATTGATTCCCTGATGGGAAATGCTCAGAAAGTATTTGCAACCCTGATATTTACTGCACAGGGAGTACCGATGATTTACAGTGGCCAGGAAAATTGTCTCAACAAAAAGCTGAAATTTTTTGAGAGGGATCCAATAACATGGGATTCGTGTGCACTGACCGGTTTCTACAGGGATCTGATAAGACTGAAAGAGGATAATGAAGCCCTCTGGAATGGGGACTTCGGAGGAAAAATGATCTTGTTGAAAACCAATAAAAGCAGAAAGATTTTCTCATTTTACAGGGAAAAAGACGGCAGCAGGATTGTTGTATTTCTGAACCTCAGTAAAAAGAATGTTTTATTCAGACCTCAGCTTGAGCAGTTTGGCGGGGAGTATACTGAGTATTTTTCAGGGCAGAAATCAACATTCCCGCCAAAAGGTAAGATAAGCCTTGGTCCCTGGGGATATGAAGTGTATGTAAAAGATTAGAGGCGCGAACTACGCAGTTATCCGTATTAACATAAAAGCAAGGATAAATGAAACCACTCATACCAGTTCTTGTTCTGCTAAGTCTCCTGTTTGCGGGCTGCCGTAATAAAGCCACAAGCAGTCAGTTTGCAATGGTTCCGGAATGGGCAACCGAGGCAATCTGGTACCAGATCTTCCCCGAGAGGTTCCGCAACGGGGATCCGGGAAATAATCCTACTCCTGCCGACATGAAAGGTTCTTACCCTGATACCTTCCCTGCGAGCTGGTCGATAACCCCCTGGGGGCATGACTGGTATGCCCGCGAAAAATGGCTCGACAGCATTAAAGCAGATGGCTTCTATTCCAGGATTCAGGCGCGGAGGTATGGCGGTGATCTTCAGGGTGTGCTTGATAAGATCGGTTATCTTCAGGAGCTGGGCATTAACGCTATCTATTTCAATCCGTTGAACGATGCTCCTTCCCTTCATAAGTACGATGCCCGGAACTATGCACATATTGACAGGAATTTCGGACCTGACCCCAAAGGAGATGTTCAGATAATGAATTCTGAAGTTCCGTATGACCCTGCAACATGGAAATGGACTTCGGCTGATAAACTGTTCCTTACGGTGGTGGATGAATGTCATAAGAGGGGAATCAAGGTGATCATGGACTATTCCTGGAATCATACCGGTAAGGATTTCTGGGCTCTGGAGGATGTCAGGAAAAACGGCGAAAAGTCAGCATTCAAAGACTGGTACATCATTATCAGTTATGACAACCCGGCCACCAAGGCTGATGAATTCCGGTATAAGGGATGGGGCGGCAACAATCCATGGATGCCTGTCTTCAGAAAAGAAATAATTCCTCCCACTGACACCGTGATGCCATTCGAAGGCAACCTGTATGCAGAATCGCTCAGGCAGCATATATTCAATGTTACAAGAAGATGGCTCGATCCCGACAAGGACGGCAATCCCTCCGACGGGGTAGATGGATTCAGGCTTGATGTGGCGGCAGAGGTCCCGATGGGTTTCTGGCGGGAATACCGGAAGGTTGTCCGGGCGGTAAATCCGAATGCTTACCTGGTAGGGGAGGTGTGGTATCTTAAATGGCCTGATAAGTTTCTTGACCCCCGGGTATTTCTGAAAGGTGATCAGTTTGATGCCGTGATGAACTACAGGTGGTACAGGATCGCAAGAGGCTTTTTCGGGCAGGCCCCGCCGGTGCTGAATGCATCAGGATTCGTCAGGCAGATTGATTCAATCAACAGGGGGATCAGACCAGATAATCTGAAGGCCATGATGAATGTGGCAGCAACCCACGATACACCCCGACTGTCAACCTCGCTTTTTAATAAAAATCCCTACAAGTACAAGGACAAGCCTTCGGATAATCCAGATTATAAGATATATAAACCTGATGAGCTGACCAGGAAAGAGCAAATGCTGCTGTTGGTACACCAGTTCACCTTTATCGGTGCACCTCATATCTGGAATGGTGATGAAGCGGGAATGTGGGGGGCAGATGACCCTGATTGCAGGAAACCACTGGTATGGAATGATCTTGGATATGAAGATGAAAAGGCAAATTATTTTCCTGATAAGCCACGGCCGGTTGACGTCGTAAAGGTTGATACTGCTCTGGTTTCTTATTATAAGAAGCTGATAAGGATGAGGAAGGATAATCCGGTGCTTGTTCACGGGGACTTAAAGTTCATTAAAGCCGATGATAAGATGATGGTGCTGGCTTACACAAGAACCTCGGGGAATGATGTTATCATTGCTGTCTTTAATCGTTCAGAAAATGAGCAGACTGTCAGAATACCGGCAAAGCATAAGGGCAAATACGTTGATATTCTGTCGGATGGGCAGAAAAGTTATTCACCGTCAGGATCGGCTATCGAATTGGTGCTGGAGCCGATAAGTGCTGCTGTACTGAAGAAGGTTACAAATCCATAGGCAGACAAGGTTAACCCGGTAACAAAGGAGAGTCTCATCTAGCTGAATTTGGAAAAAAAGAATACTTTTGCTGGATAAAAAACTGGTTTGATAACCAAAAATTAACCTTAAAATATTTCTCAAATGAATGTCCCGGAAAATTTATTTTACACCAAGGATCATGAATGGCTGAGAGTTGAAGGAGACTTCGGATACGTAGGAATTACGGACTTTGCCCAGGGTGAGCTGGGGGATGTTGTCTTCCTGGAAATTGAAACACTTGGCGAAACACTTAAGAAAGCTGAAGTGTTCGGCACCATCGAAGCTGTCAAAACAGTGTCCGATATGTTCATGCCTGTTGGTGGGGAAATTCTGGAAGTAAATCCGATGATTGAGGATTCACCTGATGTGGTCAATAAGGACCCCTATGGAAACGGTTGGATGATCAGGATTAAGATTACAGATCCTTCCGAGGTAAGCAGTCTTCTGGCAGCGGAAGCCTATAAAGCTGTTTTATAGAGTCTTTTTCACTTCAACTTCCTGGTATCCCTCGATCACATCGCCTACCTTGATATCGTTGAAGTTGGTTATGTTGAGACCGCATTCGTAGCCTCCTACAACCTCTTTAACATCGTCCTTGAAGCGCTTGAGGGAGCCAAGTTCGCCGGTATAGATAACTATTCCGTCGCGTATTATGCGCACCCTGGTGTTTCTCGTTATTTTGCCTTCCTTGACGTAGCATCCTGCAACTGTGCCGACCTTAGTGACCTTGAAGATCTCCCTGATCTCAAGAGTGGCAACTATTTCTTCCTTCACCTCCGGTGAAAGCATGCCTTCCATAGCTGCCCTTATCTCCTCGATAGCATCATAGATTATTGAATAGAGCCGTACGTCGATCTCTTCCTTTTCAGCAAGCCTGCGGGCGCTCAGTGAAGGCCGCACCTGGAAGCCAACAATAATTGCATTTGAAGCTGCTGCGAGAAGTACATCTGATTCCGAGATCTGGCCAACTGCTTTGTGAATGATATTAAGCTGGATTTCGGGTGTGGAGAGCTTTATAAGGGAGTCGCTGAGGGCTTCAATCGATCCGTCAACATCACCTTTTACTATTATATTAAGCTCCTGGAAGTTGCCAATTGCAATACGGCGGCCGATTTCATCAAGCGTTATATGCTTCTGAGTCCGCAGCCCCTGTTCGCGCTGAAGTTGGGCTCTTTTGGTTGCTATTTCCTTTGCCTCACGGTCGCTTTCCATGATATTGAACTTATCGCCAGCCTGAGGAGCACCATTCAGCCCGAGTACGAGAGCCGGGGTAGCAGGACCAACCTCGTCGATCTTGTTGCCTCTTTCGTTGTACATAGCCTTGATATGCCCGAAACAACTGCCTGCAAGCATAATATCTCCCACCCTGAGTGTCCCTGCCTTTACAAGGACTGTTGCAGTATAGCCACGGCCCTTGTCGAGCGATGATTCTATTATTGTGCCAATAGCGGGTTTGACAGGGTTTGCCTTCAGATCAAGCATCTCGGCTTCAAGCAGCACTTTTTCAAGGAGAAGATCGATATTGAGCCCGGTTTTGGCTGAGATCTCCTGTGACTGGTACTTTCCTCCCCAGTCCTCGACCAGGTAGTTCATAGCGGCGAGGGCTTCCTTTATCCTGTCGGGGTTTGAAGTCGGCTTGTCGATCTTATTTATTGCAAAAACAATCGGGACTCCTGCTGCAGATGCATGGTTGATTGCTTCAATGGTTTGCGGCATAACGCCGTCGTCGGCAGCAACAACAATGATTGCAATGTCGGTTATCTGGGCTCCCCTGGCACGCATCGCGGTGAATGCCTCATGGCCGGGTGTATCCAGGAATGTGATCTGTCGTCCGTCATCAAGATTAACGCTATATGCCCCGATATGCTGGGTAATTCCTCCGGCTTCACCGGCTATCACATTGGTCCTGCGGATATAATCGAGAAGCTTGGTCTTTCCATGGTCGACATGGCCCATGACGGTTACTATAGGCGGCCTGGGCACGAGTTCTTCATCAGTATCCTCCGTCTCCCTTACTGCCTCCTGTAAATCAGCGCTGACAAATTCTACCTTATACCCGAACTCGTCAGCCAGGAGCGCCATGGTTTCGGCATCGAGACGCTGGTTTATGGAAACGAACAGACCAAGGTTCATGCAGGTGGCAATAATCTCAGTTACGGGGATATTCATCATTGAGGCCAACTCGTTTGCGGATACAAACTCGGTCACTTTCAGTATATTCTTTTCCTGCTCTATTCTGTCCTCCACCTCACGGTGTTTCTGACTTATGGCCTCCCTCTTCTCCCTGCGGTACCTCGATCCTTTTGATTTTCCTTTCGTAGTAAGCCGTGCGAGAGTTTCCTTTATCTGCTTTTGTACCGCTTCTTCGTCAACCTCGGCCCTGACAGCTCTTTTCTTTATTATTTTCCTTCCGGGTTTTTCCTTTTTGTCCGCTGTAACCGGCTTTGCCAGCTTGACCTGCTCCTTTTCCTTTGTAATTCTTTTCCTCTTCTTCCTTCTCCTGGAGTCGCCTTCAACATTTACCTGCTGGTACTGTCCGGACTTCTTTTTCTCCTCAACGGGGAGTTCAATTTTACCGACAACTGTAAGCCCTGAAAGTTTTTTGATCTCGGGTTTGTACAGTTCGACACTCTCCTCTTCCTCTCTGACAGGAACTTCAGCGGTTACAGTGCTATCACCAGGTACCTCTGCGGTGGTAGCTTCAGGGACATGCTTATCAGCAGATTCCTTGTCGCGGGCAACGGGAGCTTTTACTTCATCTGTCGTGGAAGGTTCCTGCTCTCTGACTTTTTCTTCCTTCTTCCCTGCCTTGCCTTCTTTAGCTATGGATTCAAGATCGATCTTGCCCACAACATGTATATCTATACCTGCTTTAACCTTTTCTTCAATGGATTCAGCCGAGACTGGTGGAGCCGGCTTTTCAGCAGGGGCCTCCTTCTTCTCGACTACTTCCTGTGCGACTGTAGGAGCAGGAACCTTCTTTTCATGTGTTTCAGGCACCTGCTCGTGCTTCTCGGTTTTTGGCTTCAGCGTTTTATCCAGATCAATTTTGCCGACCAGCTTTATGTCAGGCTTTTTGATTTCGGTCTTGATATCGACTCCCTTCTTTGCCAGGGATGTATCCTTGATAATAACTTCCTCGTCCCTGTCCTGATCTTCAGCAGGACTTTTTTCAGAGGATAGATCATCGATTGAAACCGTTTCCTTTTTCCTGTGAAGGTCTTTGAGGATCAGCTTTTCCGATTCCTTCTTCACGTTGAGATCGCCGCTGTATTCCTTTAACAGCAGAGCATATGCCTCATGGGGAAGTTTGGTATTCGGGTTCGGATCAAGTTCAAAGCCCTTCTTATGCAGGAATTCCACAATGGTGGATATTCCCACATTGAACTCGCGGGCTACTTTGCTTAACCTCGTCACCTTAACGTCTTCTGTCATAGATATTACTTGCCTTTCTTAAAACTTCAAAACCTGCAAGGATTGCACAGTGATTATATATTATTCAAATTCAGCTTTTAAAATATTTACAACTTCCTTTACTGTTTCTTCTTCAAGATCTGTTCTTTTTACCAGATCGCTTATCGAAAGGTTCAGAACACTCCTTGCGGTATCACATCCGATCGCTTTGAGTTCATCGATTATCCATTCATCGATTTCATCGCTGAATTCCTCAAGGTTAACATCCTCTTCATCCTCGCCTCCCGGTTCCCTGTAAACGTCAATCTCATACCCTGTAAGCTGGCTGGCCAGCTTTATGTTAAGGCCACCCTTGCCGATAGCCAGTGATACCTCGTTCGGCTTGAGGTAAATTTCCGCCCTTTTTGTATCTTCAAAAAGCTTTATAGAAGTGATCTTGGCAGGGCTGAGGGCACGCTGGATGAACAACTGGTTGTTGGTAGTATAGTTTATAACGTCTATATTCTCATTGCGAAGCTCGCGGACAATACCATGTATCCTGGAACCTTTCATCCCGACGCATGCACCAACCGGGTCGATCCTTTCATCGTACGATTCGACTGCAACTTTCGCCCTTTCGCCCGGCACCCTCACGATCTTCTTTATGGTTATGAGTCCGTCAAAAATTTCGGGTACTTCAAGCTCGAAAAGTCTTTCGAGGAATACCGGCGATGTGCGGCTCAGGATGATGAACGGAGTATTGTTCCTCATTTCAACTTTTATGACAACAGCTCGTATTGAATCGCCTTTGCGGAAATGATCCGAAGGTATCTGTTCGCTTTTCGGTATGATAAGTTCGTTCCCATCATCGTCAAGGATAAGTATTTCTCTCTTCCATACCTGGTAGACTTCCCCCGTGACAATCTCGCCAATCCTGTCCTTGTATTTGATGTAAATATTGTTCTTTTCAAGGTCAAGAATGCGTGCAGTCAGGTTCTGACGTAGCGATAGGATCGCCCTTCTTCCAAAGTCAAGGAATTTCACCTCATCCGAAACCTCCTCGCCGACTTCATAGTCTTCGTCTATCTCCTTGGCTTTGGAAATAGGGATTTGTAAATTGGGGTCAACCAGATCATTATCGTCGACCACAACCCTGTTCCTCCAAATCTCAAAGTC
>JBAVOD010000617.1:0-3014 GCA_049691735.1 Bacteroidales bacterium | reverse complement strand
GAGAACCTCGGGCTGAAGGCAGAACTGGAAAAGATGAAAAGAAGCCTTTCGGAACGGGATGAAAGAATTAAGGAACTTGGAATAAAATACGAAAGAAGCAAATTAACAGGAGCATTGATGGGAGGTGGTGAAAATGCCCTTGAGGCAAAAAAGAAGATCACTGAACTGGTGCGGGAAATTGACAGGTGTGTTGCTCTATTGAACAGATAAGATATATCAATGGATGATAAGCTCTCGATAAGGGTTAACGTGGCAGACAGATATTATCCGTTGAAGGTTGAAAGGGAAAATGAGGAAAAGATCAGGAAGGCCGCCAGAATGATAAATGAAAAGATCCTGCAGTACAAGCAGAGATATGCTGACAAGGACGTGCAGGATTTTCTGGCAATGGCTTCACTGCAGTATGTGATTAAGCTCACCGAAGAGGAGGAAAAACTTAATGACGATCAGATCCCTGAGACCATAAAGGAACTTATTGGAAAGATTGATGCAGTTTTGGAGGAGAAGAGTAACAGCGTTCTTTAACATACGGTAAAAGATATTGCCCGCATTGTTTCTTCATTCATTTTTGAAACTCAACAGTTAAAACTTTGGAGCTTTATTAGTTCAAGTAGAACAGGCCTCAACCTGATTCGTCGGGTTTCCGCTTCGCGCGGAACAGTGGAAGTTCGAGCTGGACTAGCGGCTCCAACCATACAGATATGGGGTTTTATAAAAGCTGAAGAGACTTTGCGGGTTTTTTATATACTTAATTAATTTAAAATGATGATTCTACAACAAGGTACAATAGGCCTGGGACTTGCAGTAGTTCTGGGCTTAGCTGCACTTGTCATCGGATTTGGTGCCGCGTACGCGATCTGGCAGCAAGCCCTCAAAAACAAGAGCAGGAAGATAATTTCCGAGGCCGAGACAGAGGCCGAGGTGATCAAAAAAGAAAAGATCCTGCAGGCAAAAGAAAGGTTCCTGCAGCTGAAAGCAGAACATGAAAAGGTCATAAACGAGAAAAATAACAAGGTAGCCATTGGCGAAAGCCGACTGAAACAGAAGGAACTGACACTGTCACAAAAGCTCGAAGAAATTCAGCGCAAGAAAAATGAAGCTGACTCCGTACGTGATAACCTTACAAACCAACTGGAGCTTGTTGAAAAAAGAAATGAAGAGCTTCTGAAGCTTCACCGACAGCAGGTTGACCAGCTTGAAGCCATATCCGGTTTTTCGGCCGATGAAGCAAAGAACCACCTGATCGAATCGCTCAAGGAAGAGGCGAAAAGCGGCGCCATATCATATGTGAACGAAATAATGGACGAAGCAAAGATGACCGCCAGCAAGGAGGCAAAACGGATCGTCCTGCAGACTATCCAGAGAGTGGCCGCTGAGAACGCTATTGAGAATGCAGTCACGGTTTTCCATATCGAATCGGACGAAATGAAGGGACGTATAATCGGCCGTGAAGGCAGGAATATAAGAGCCCTTGAAGCAGCCACAGGCGTTGAGATCATTGTCGACGATACCCCCGAAGCAATTGTTCTGTCGGCATTTGATCCCATAAGAAGGGAAGTTGCACGACTCTCCCTCCATCAGCTGGTTACCGATGGCAGGATACACCCTGCAAGGATCGAGGAGATGGTCGAAAAGACAAGGAAACAGGTGGAGGAGGAGATCCTCGAAATCGGGAAAAGGACTGCCATCGACCTTGGCATCCACGGCCTTCATCCCGAGCTGGTAAGGCTTATCGGAAAGATGAAGTACAGATCATCATACGGCCAGAACCTGCTGATGCACTCACGCGAGGTAGCAAACCTCGCCTCGATAATGGCAGCCGAGCTCGGACTCAATCCCAAGCTGGCAAAGAGGGCAGGACTGCTGCACGACATCGGAAAGGTCCCGGATGATGAACCTGAACTTCCGCATGCGATACTGGGAATGAAGGTCGCTGAAAAGTTCAAGGAAAAGCCTGAAGTCTGCAACGCAATAGGTGCCCATCATGATGAAGTTGAGATGACAACACTCATTGCCCCGATAGTGCAGGTATGCGACGCAATTTCAGGAGCCCGCCCCGGAGCACGGCGCGAAGTGGTCGAATCCTATATAAAGAGACTGAAAGAGCTCGAGTCACTTGCACTCCAGTATCCCGGTGTCATGAAAACCTATGCCATCCAGGCCGGCCGCGAACTGCGGGTCATCGTCGGAGCTGAAAAGGTGACCGACAAGGAGGCTGAGAACCTGTCATTCGAGATCGCACAGAAAATCCAGAACGAAATGACATACCCGGGACAGATCAAGATAACAGTGATCAGGGAAACAAGGGCTGTGAATTTTGCCAAGTAAGGATCCTGCCTCCTGATCTCATACGATTCAGTACCAGGGGAAGGAGGCAAAATGCGTTTGTCTCAGAAAAATTTAACTAACTTTAACTGAATATTTATCTTCTGCCAGCATAATGCCAAAGATCAAGCTGCTTAACATTGTAGGAGCACGACCTCAGATAATCAAATCTTCAGCAATCAGCAGGGCCATCCGGCTCTACTTCTCCGGTGAAATAAACGAAATTACGGTTCACACCGGCCAGCACTACAACAAGGAGCTTTCCGAAGTCTTCTTTGATGAGCTCGAGATACATAAGCCTGATTTTAACCTTGGCGTCGGATCGGCACATCATGGCCGCCAGACTTCACTGATGATAGCAGGCATCGAGGAAGTCCTTCTTAACGAAAAACCTGACTGTGTTGTTCTTTACGGCGACACAAACTCCACCCTGGCAGGTGCAATAGCAGCATCAAAGCTCCATTTTCCGGTGGTTCACATCGAAGCCGGGCTCAGGTCGTTTAACAAGAGCATGCCCGAAGAGATCAACAGGATCGTAAGCGATCATTGTTCAACACTTCTGTTCGCACCTACAAATGCAGCATTCAAAAACCTGATGAATGAGGGATTCAGGCCAGAAAACAGTCCGCCTTATACAATCGATAATCCAAAGATCTACCTTACCGGGGATATAATGTACGACAATTCCC
>JBAVOD010000616.1:0-3261 GCA_049691735.1 Bacteroidales bacterium | reverse complement strand
TCGATCTCATGGGCGTTATGAAGATAAACTCCTGAGGAGTTACAATGAGCTACAGTATTATCTGCAACAATCACATTGCGTACTCTGTCATCCATGTATATTCCATGGGCATTGAAGCTTTTGTCAGGTAAACCCTCTCCAAATCCGGTGCCGTTAAGAACGATATTGAATGTTACTTTTTGACCTGTTTTTGGAGTGCCTGTCCCGACATAAGTATAGATACCTCCGCCATCATTCTTAACGAGGTTGAATTTGTCGACAAGATTATTGGAAACAAGAGTATTATTACCTGAAAAACTAATTCCGACATAACCTGTATTTTCAATTATATTAAATTTGATTACACTGTTATCACCATTAATCTCAAACGCGCTATATGTCCCGTCGCCACTACCTCCCATACCGATCATAAGGCCGGTATTTTTAACAGTATTATTTGTTACAGCTGCACCGGTATAATCTCCGGAAAGCATTACGGCATTGTTGTTACTATTTTCTATTAAATTGCCTGTTATTTTGCAGTTTGATGAAGAATCCCATGGTGGTCCATATATAGCATTTTTGCCTGTAAATATAACTGTGCAGTTCTGGATCGTAATATTATTTGAATTAGGTATATGGAATGCATATACATTGGCGCCTTCAAATGTCAGGTTGTCGAAAGTGATAAAACTTTTGTTAAGCATGTATACCAATTGATCAACAGTACTCACTTTTATAACATAATTTACCGGATCGGCCGATCCGAAGTACATATAAAATGTAGATCCGTTACAGTACCATTCACCTAGCTGATCAAGGGTCTTAATACTGTTTTGAATAAAATATCCCAGACCATCCTTCGGGCTATAATCTGATCCGCTTGAATAATATAAAGTGCTTCCTGAGTGATCTGTAATTTTATTTCTATCCCAGATATATGATGCTTTCCTTATTACGACTTCGGCACCTGTCCAATCGGGAGAAGAAGGTAATTCAGCATCAGTAATTGATGTATTTGAAACATGAGAATCGATAGTAAGCATGCCTGAGTTAGGCCATTTTCCAATATGAGTATTAACGCCATTTACGGTGACCATATTTGGGCTCGACTGGCAGGATACAGATTTCGAGTAGATTCCCCCACCATAATTATTCCACCCGCTAATAGTCGTAAATCCCGTTATTACGGGTTTGTCGCCTGTTCCATAGGCACTTAACGTTATAGGACTACCTGATATTCCGGATCTTGAAATGGTCAGGGGCCCGTAAAAATGGTCACCTCTTTTAAATAATATTCTGTCACCCGGATTTAAGGAAGAAAACACTGCATTAACCTTTGCAATGGTCTGCCACGGAGTTGAAGATGAAAGTCCGTTTGCGGCATCATTGCCTGAGGAGCTGACATAATAATCAGTTGCTGAAGCAATTATGCTCAGCGAACTTAATAATAAAATCAACACCATTCTCATACGCTATGCCGGGCTTGATTTTTTTGATGAACAGGTAAGGTTAATTGATTAACAACACAAATTAAACGATAAAATTTTAAGTTTGGTATAGTCAAGTTTTTTTTCTTTGAATAAATTACTAACACCCCCTGATAAACTCTGGATGGAAAGAACTCAATAATGGTATTGAGAAGCCTGAAAAAAGGGTGCGATGAAGAAATCACTCATTTGATGAGCTGGTAAGGAATAAGAATGATCTTGTAATAGAACAGATCAAGAGCCTCTGTCAGCCTGTTAAGCAATCCCGGCTTTTCGGCGGGCCGTCCTGCCGAATCGGGGATAGGGATCATTCCGATATCAATGGAGTTGTTCAGGATTGCCCTGTATGTGGTCCACGTTCTTTTTGCATGGGTCTCCATTGTTACTATATTGACGCCTTCCGGGTTGATCCCCTGTGATTTTATCCATTTTCTGAAGGCAAGTGCACTCTCGAGCGTTCTGTTGATTCTTGTCCTTTTTCCTGTTACGGCAATTACATTTAAAGGATCAATCCCTGTTTTAATAAGCCTGTTCCTTAAAAGTTCCGGCTCCGAGAAATAATTGTTTACAATCCTGTCCGTTCCACCAATAGATCCCGGATCAAAAACCGAATTGAACTGGTATGGAATTACAAGATCATCAATAATGATTTCCCTTACATAAAGGTTCCGGTCGCCCTTGCTGTCTACGTAATCATTAGTGAACTGTACCATTACCGAATCAATTCCGGCAAGAGGGGCCTTCCAGGCAAACCTGTACTCCGCCGGCTTTTCGCCGGCACTGAAATCTGCTGTCAGTGAATCATTTACGTAGACATTGAAATGAGCATCATATATGCCTCCCATTTTGCTGTGAGCGATAATTCCGAATTGATGCGATGCGTTTTCACCAGATGGTATTGACTTTATAAACTGTTTAGGATAGAAGATGAGATATCCGTTCATAGCCACCATGCAAAAATCAAGGTCGGACGATCTGATACCTGTTGTAACTATATATTCATACTGCTGCCCGTTTATTTCCCCTTTTGCCTTTTCAATTGCAAATTCAGATAGCCAACTTTCAATAATAAGGAAATTTGCCCTGACCTTATGGGATTTTTCAACAAAAAGCCTGAGCTCCGAAGTACCTGCTATCAGAATTGCTGCAAAAGAGCAGATCAGAGCACATGGGATTACTATTAAGAGAAGCTTGTTTTTCAATTTTGCTGTAAGCCAATAAATCTGATAAATGATTATTTTGTCAACTAAAGTAGTGTAAATTTGCCGACGCATGAATTAATCAACCTATTTCTTTATAAGAACAAAATAACGCACTTCAAATCCAGTTTTAACAATGTTCTGATCTGTGGGGGTAAAGATCCGGTGTAAACAGAATCATTGGCATTTGTGAATTAATATTAACCTAAAATGAGTCAGATTGAACAGGATCATTAAGTCAGACCTGTACCGTCATGAAGGATTGACAGGCCTGAAAGGATTTATTAAAGGATGGTTCATACCGGGGTTCAGGTATACCTTTTTTTTCAGGAAAGTCAGTTCCTGCAGCAGGTATTCGGTTACCGGACTTTTCTACAGATTGCTTAAGCGGAGGTACAGGTTCAGGTACGGATTTGAGATCGATCCGGGAGCAAAAATCGGCCCGGGCTTCTACCTTACCGGCCATTGTGGTCCGGTCATAGTAGGACCCGTGACTATTGGGAAGAACTGTAACATCTCTCATTCGGTCACAATCGGAAGGTCTTACAGGAAAGGTGTCCTGGGCAGGCCGACTATCGGAGATTATGTATGGA
>JBAVOD010000615.1:0-5576 GCA_049691735.1 Bacteroidales bacterium | reverse complement strand
GGTTAGTAATGTCAGGTCAAAACATAATCGTAGCACCAAATTTAGAATTTTTTTAGAATTCCACAACCGATTGCAGGATTTTTTTAATACTATCAAAATATTTAACTTTTTGAAGTGTTGAGGTAACTGGCTTCTCATTTATAACCAGAATGTAAGATATACTCTGACTTAATGCTGGTTATCATCTGAATATAATTGTACTTAGTTAAATATTTTAAAATTTGAGGTCATTGGACAGCCAGATAAATATAAAGGAACATTTTATCCGGACCTCCGGCCATTTAGTTTTTCTGAGGATTCTCTTAATAACAGGTATATGCTTAATTATATCTTACTTACATTGACCGTACGGATACTCTTCAACCTGTCAATTAATGATGTGTCTGAAATTTCGCCAACCTTCCCGGCTGCTAATAAATTAATGACAGTTCCGGCACGACCGCCGAACTGAATAAATATGCAATCGGTTGCAAACCAATTAACCCTTTTTGCTTTTAATTATTAGATAGCTATTTTTATATGATAAAATTAATAGTCCGTTCAGGATCATGCTTAAAAGTGTTTTTTCTGAGATTGTATTGCCTTCCTTTTGTTCAGGATCTATTCCGATGTTTTATGTCAGGATAAAATCTACGATCTTGAATTAATCACTCATACTCCTGAACAAATTTGTAAATTGGCAGAAAAATATAAAACGAAAAACACACACTGAATTTTAAGAGTATTTTGATATTTATGAACTATTGATAACTATTAAAAAATAAAACTTTAAATCAACAAAAACTATGGAAATTATTAATGTGTCAGCAATGGAAATTCTGGATTCAAGAGGTAATCCTACTGTAGAGGTCAGTTTAAGTCTTGAAGACGGAACCGAAGCAAGGGCAGCAGTACCAAGTGGTGCTTCAACCGGTGAACGTGAAGCATGTGAATTACGTGATGGAGACAAGAAACGCTACGGCGGGAAAGGTGTATTAAAAGCCGTTGAGAACGTCAATAAGATTATTGCAAAGGAAATAGTGGGTAAATCTTTCGTAAGCCAGCGTGAACTTGACTATGATATGATCAGTCTCGATGGAACACCGAACAAATCGGAACTTGGTGCAAATGCAATTCTGGGTGTATCAATGGCATATGCACGTGCAGAATCAATGAGTTCCGGCATTCCGCTTTATCAGTATTTAGGCGGAAGCAATGCACATTTACTGCCTGTTCCCTGCATGAATATCATCAACGGGGGCAAACATGCTGATAATAATGTCGATTTTCAGGAATTTATGATCGCTCCTCACGGTGCAAAAACATTCACTGAAGCAATCCGCATGGGTGTTGAAGTATTCCATAGCCTGAAATCGGTGCTTAAAGCAAAGGGATATAGCACCGGAGTCGGTGACGAGGGTGGATTTGCACCTGATCTGAAATCAAATGATGAAGCAGTTGAAGTAATTCTTGAAGCAATTGGAAAGTCAGGCTATAAAGCCGGTGAAGAAGTCAGCATATGCCTCGATCCGGCAGCAAGCGAGTTGTGGGAAGACGGGAAATACAAACTGTTTAAAAGCACAGGAAAATTCCTGACCAGTGATGAAATGGTAAAACTCTGGGAGAACTGGGTGAATCAATATCCTATTGTTTTGATTGAAGATGGAATGGCAGAAAATGACTGGCTTGGCTGGGAAAACATGACCAAAACATTAGGAAAGAAAATTGAAATTGTTGGCGATGACCTGTTCTGTACCAATAAAGCGATCCTGACTGAAGGAATTCAAAAGGGTGTTGCCAATGCGGTGCTTATAAAACTGAACCAGATCGGAACAGTGACCGAAACTCTTGAAACAATTGAACTGGCATATAAAAATTCGTACAATTGTTTCGTATCACATCGCAGTGGTGAAACTGTCGACAGTTTTATTTCAGATTTAACGGTAGGAGTCAATGCAGGACACCTGAAAACCGGTAGCGGATGCAGGGGTGAACGTATTGAGAAGTATAACCAGTTGATGAGAATAGAACATGCCCTTGGCAGTGCTTCCAAATTTGCAGGAAAGAAGGCATTCAAAAACTCATAGTCAACTGACCGGCTTATCTTCAGCTTATGAAGATAACATTATTGCATACCGGCAAGTAATTTGTATACTTACCGGAATGAAGTTTAATACTTTTATCTGGTTATGGGAAGAGCCCTGATGATAATGCCAGAAAATTAAGTCAGGCTCTTAAATTTATCGCATGAACTGAATAAAAATGTTAAAAGTCTTAGCTATATCATTTTGCCTTATTCTTCAACAGAATCATGTGACGATGACCGGTATTGACTATATCGGAGGTACCGGTTCTTTGAAAATTGTGTGCAGGATGCATTTCGATGATTTTCTGAAAGATCTGCAGACAATCGACGATGACAGAAATCTGAGGAGAATATTCAGTAAGCAGCCCTTCCCTGATGATCTGATAAACCATTACTTTAATGCAAAAGTTTTAATCTATGTAAATAACAAACTGCTGATCGGGAAGCTGTTAACTGCTGATCTCACCGGTGATGAAATCAGCCTGAACCTGATATATAAGGTAGCTAAAAAGCCAAAGAGCATTACTGTCAGGAATATGATTCTTACGGGTTGGTACAGCGATCAGACAAATTTAACCCTGATAAAGATAAACGGTTTTGAGAAAGGTATCAGCCTGACCCCCGAGCATCCTGAGGAGTCTTTCATTATAAAATAAACAGAGCCCACATTTCCGCTCTTTTTGAAATTCACCCCTAAATCCCCCAGAGGGGGACTTGCGGCTAATCTGCCACATTATGCATTTCCCTTCCTTTTTTGGTAACCACTAAATCCCCCAACTTGCTACGCCGTAGCGGCTACGCAGAGGCGCAGGAGGGGGACTTGAGCTTATCTGCTACTATATGCACCGCGGGTGATTGAAGGATTTACGTTTCCCCCCGCCAAAGCGGGACAGGCTCTCCTGTTGAAGCTAATCAGTCAGCCCTAAAAGGAGACGGTTTCCTTATCATGATCAGGTGTAAGTCTCATTGCTTCTTCATTATTATTAATACTTATGAAGATCATATTTGTCTGATCGCTGTATAATCGGGTTAACACCCGGTTCCTGATTTTTAGCTTCTTTGGCTCTTTATCTGAACTGTAAAGAAGGTTAAGGAAGATCTCATAATCCTGAATATTCATACTCTGTATCTTCCCGGTCAATAATCTGTTATTTACATACAGCTGAACTTTATCGTTGAAGTAATCAAGTATCAGATCAGCCGGAAATGAATGGTTTGCAGATAGTTTCTCAAGATTACAATCCGGGTCATACAATTTATAATCCCGCAAAAAATCATCATAATACATTCTGAAAAAAACTTTTAATGTATCGGAACCCTGAGCCTGGTCGATACTTGTAAGCGTAACATGAACAGGATGAAAAATAAGCAGGATAGGGAAGATTAAGATTTTCAACATTGTCTGTAGTTAAAACTAATTCTTATTATCAATTTCCACAATATCAAATATTTTGTTCCTGTCCCATTCAACCCAGTATTTTAACGCATTCCGGCGGATCAGTTTCCAATAACCATCGTCCATTAATCCGAATTTTGAGATCCCTTCATTTATATCCGCATCGACCTGTTTGAGATACTCCTTTTTAAGACTAATTCTCAATGATCGGTTTTTATATGTAAACACTGCAGCTGGTTCGACTTTCCGGCTTTTTGCCAGGTGGATCGTCCCCATTCCCAAAGTTGCACCGGTACTCACCTGTATGCCGTCGTTCAGGCAACTGTATGGTGGTCTGGTTCCTGCAAATGTTGTTACTTCCAGCTGATCAGCACCAACGCCAAACAACTCACGTGCCCTGATGCCCATCTTGGCGCCAACAATTGAGAAAACGCCCAGGTGTCCGTGAAACTCATCGGTCATCACATTAGCTTTCCATTCGTCATAGCCGTAACGTGCAATTGCAGAATCAATGATCGGCCGGACATCATAGTTAAACTGATCGCGCTGAAAAGGGAACCTGTTAAACACAATGTTACGCTCTGAAACATACAAACCATTTATCATATCATAAATTGCTTCTCTCACACCCCGGGCGTCATAATCCTTGTTATACCTTACATTTAGCTTATCTGTTATTATATTAATGCCAAACAATTCAGGATTCATTATATATAATGCAACGAGGTCGTCACATAGCCGGAAATGATTCTGCTGCAACTTCTCCATCGCTGATGGCTGACTAAATACATTTCGCAGAATACCGGCAAGCCGGGTCTCCGATCGCCTGCAAACTGCAAACATTGCTGAATCAAACAAGGCATCATCCTTATTCAGGTTTGATATGACATCAATTCTCACATTTGAATTGAAAACCAGATCTGCACTTTCCTTATCGCATTCATAATTAAATCCTTGCAAAGGTTTTACAGATTCGTTGTACCAGATTACCCGTTCGACCCTGGTCAACAAACCTGCATCTTTTTTTATCGACCCGGCAACATTCGTAAGCGGACCAAGACAAACCAGGATGACTTTTTCGTTTTCCCCCCGCAGTACTTCTGAAAGATAATCTGCAGCATTTAATTTTGTTTCGGGGCTGATAGCCTGGCTTCCCCAATTGATCTTCCTGTTGAACTCACGCCATAAAGGATTGACTC
Organism: Bacteroidales bacterium; assembly: GCA_049691735.1. Lineage (GTDB taxonomy): Bacteria > Bacteroidota > Bacteroidia > Bacteroidales > VadinHA17 > LD21. The sequence goes on along the minus strand of JBAVOD010000615.1, from coordinate 916 downwards.
CCGATATTACATCGCCGCAGGCAACAGGAATATTATCCTTTTTGAATTCATGCAGCAACGAACAAATCTTTTCAACACCTTCCACAGGAGGTAAGGAGCCGTCAGAAGACAATATGGCCTGAACGGTTATCTCTGGTCGCGACAGCAATAAACTGATGGCACGCATATCGTCAATCCCACAGTCAGTATCAATAATGACAGTGTGTTTTAATTTAACAGGTAATGGTTGTGACCATATGGATGCAGTGAATCCTGTAATTAACAGGAAAGCAACAACTTTTCTCATAGATTTTATAATTCGTATGGTATCATTCCAGGTACTTTGAACATTTAACATCCGCCAATGATCTCAATACAATTGTCATGATTTAAATGGGGTGTCATAAAAATAACGAAATATATATAATTACATGCAATGAAGTCATTCATACCCGGGGGAATCAACAGTATTTCCTGAAGCTGCCTGGTTTTAATGTTTCCAGCCCCGTAGGGCCCGTAGGGGCGTAAGATTTTAGCAAAGGGCAACGCTCTGCGCAACCAGGCAAAAATATTCGTCAGCCCCGTAGGGCATACGCGTCAACTTAAGGATTTTTTGTTTTATAAGTTTCAGATTTAGAAGGTGTTTCGTGTGTGTTTACATCTTCTATCGTTCTTCTGTTACTTTTCCTTTTTCGATATCACAAGCCTCACCAGGAGCAGTGGGCAGATTAGCATAATTCCAGTTCCCGCGAGATGCCAGCGGCATCGAAGTCCAATATCCATGGTAACGTCCATGGTAAAGGGCCGTCCTGATCCACTCAACACCAGCGGTGTTGAAGAATATCAGATAAATAAATATTCTTCCTTATAATCAACTCCATGTTCTTTTAAAAGACTGATCAGTTCCTCTTTGAATGAAATTTTTTTATGGTGTCCT
>JBAVOD010000614.1:0-6482 GCA_049691735.1 Bacteroidales bacterium | reverse complement strand
GAAAAATTCATAACTGCCGGAGTGTAGTAAGCGGCATTTCCAACGGGAAAGAGATAATTGGTCGACAGTGGATTGTTCACAGCCCGTCTTATCCTGCCAATGATTGTACCTGAACCATGGCTCAGGGCACCTTCAGAGCTGCTTGAAAGTATCAGGGTAAAGGCTCCGGTTGTTATATTCCCATGGGTCATTGTAAGAGTACCTGCTACCGTGACATTTCCCCCCAGCGTAATCCCTGATGAGTTATTGACAGTCAGGTTATTCAGGTTCGCGGCACTCGATGGTAGCAGAACACCGGCCGATGTGCCTCCGAATACAAGGCTTGATGACGATGTGGTGGTCAGGTTTGCAGGTGTTCCAGCAATTGGTGGCCCGTTTAAGGTAAGCACATTTGCTCCTATTGAAAATGCGCCTGATGTGAGGGTCAGTGTTCCTCCGATGGCAACATTCCCGCACAGAGCAACTGCCCTGTCTATGGTAAGATTATTTAACATCACGGCTGACAGGCTTGCCGAACCGGAACCTCCGATAATAATGTTCGAAGCGGAACCCCCGACCAGGGTTCCGCAGTTTATCTGGCCGTTAAGTGTAAGTGTGTTGGATCCTATCGACAAACCTGCCCCTGCAGGATTGAATATTCCGCCTATTGATGGGGAAGTTTGCAGAGTGACGATGTTGGGGTTAGTGATTGAAAGACTGTTAAGAGCGGTTATACTGGTTGGTATTAAAACACCTGCTGATGTTCCCCCAAATACAAGGCTTGATGCTGATGATGTCACAAGATTTGAAGGTATTCCGGCAATCGTTGGCCCGTGTAATGTAAGTGTATTTGCTCCGACAGTGAAAGTGCCCGACGAGAGAGTAAGGATTCCCTCCACCGTAGTATTGCCTTGCATGCTTTTATTGCCGCTGCCCGATACGGTCAGGTTGGTATAGGTTGTTGCATAAACGGGCTGTGCTCCTGAGCGGTTATAATTTACAAGCGCCGATGTCCCGTCAAGGGAAATGGTATTTGTTCCTGTAGCTGACAGGTAAAACGGAGTCGCGCCATTGAGAATAAGGGAACCTGTCTGCGGACCTGCCGACATTGACACGGTCGAAGTATTATTTCCGTTCTGATTATATGTTGAGATTGACCCGGCAACAGTTGCAATTCCTGATGTGAGATCAAAGATCCCATTTCTGAAACGAGTATTGAATGAATAGTAACTATTTACAGCCAGATCTCCTGAAATATTCAGGAAGGCAACTGAAGATGTAAAAGTATGAGTATAGGTTGTATTGTATCCTGTTGGCCCGTTTACGGCTGAACCCACATTAAGACTTACACAGGATAACGTTCCTGCTCCGTTAAGAGTGCACGATACATTTGAGTTAGAAAGTTTATAAAGTGTAACAGCTGCAGAAACCGTAAGAGTGCAGAAGGAATTAATGGTTAATGTTGCAGATGTACCAACACCTGTAAAAGTTAAATTAGAACAGGCTGCGTTTACTGTTACCGTTATGGTATATCCTCTTTCAATAAATACATTATCTCCTGCGACCGGAACAGATGCACCTGATGCTCCTCCCGATGTACCTGACCATGTTGAAGTACTGTTCCAGTTGCCGGTTGCTACCGAATATCGGTCAGCGGCAAAAAGTGTGAATACTGAAAATGAAAAAACCATTGCCAGGAAATACTTTTTACAGTTAAGGCAAGGGTTTATCATCTGATTTCTGATTTAATGCAAATGCCACATGGCTGTTCCGTAATTCAGTTTAGTGGCAATTCTGATTCTGCCAGTCTTACCGGGGTTACATCGGAGGACGCTGAAAAGATAACCCTGATCGTACCTGATCTGAAATCAACCCCGGGCACTTTATTCAGGCTGAACTGGAACATCCGTTTTTGATTCGGGGTATAGACTGCAACCCCGTTGGCGATACCCACCCGGGTTATTTTTCCCTGGCCCGATATATGATCAACTGAAATGTCACCATATACCGACATGTTACCTGTGCGGTTGAAGACCATACTTATTCTGGGGATAGTATCAGCAGTAAGATCAAGTGACAGGTCCGACAGGGTCACCTTTGCCGTCGATTCGCCAACTCTGATGATCGCCGGGATCGTAATGCCAAATATTGGAGTTAGCTTTACAGAGATCGTTGTTGTGTCCTTGGGCGCCTCAGCCTGTCCGAGGGGCACCGCTTTAGGGATGGACCGGAAATAGAAATGTGAACGGTATTCACCGGGAGTAAGTTCATTAGTCCGGATAAGCTGGACTTTGACGGTCTGTGCCTCATTTGGACCCAGAGTCACCGATCGCGGAAAAAACCTTATATTCCTGTCTGCAAACCTTTGACCCGGATCTGGCTCCGTGATAGTCTCGAACCCGCCATTCTCAGTCATCCTGATCTGTATCATCGATATGGCATAAGTGGCAGTATCCTTTCCGGTATTCGCCAGGTTCAGTTCCATCGATCTTTTGGGCCCTTCAAAAACCACGCGTCTCGGCGAAATGAGAAGATTTCCCTGACCTCCGGCAGACGTGAAAAGGCTCATGAAAAATATCAGGAGAACGAGCGTAGGAACGGTTGCCGGATTTAAGCCTGACCGGATCGGGCGGACCTTGGGTACTAATTGAGGTTGTGACATATTATTTACAGTTTTTTCAGACCGGCTAATAAAAATCAAAAGTTATTGTATATGACCCTGTATATATTCCTACAGGGTTATCATACAGAGTTCCTACCTTGAGTGTCGCACCGACATACACCACCTGGAATCCGTTCTGAAGCATGCCGGTGTCAATGCCCGGCGATGGTACAGAGATCCAGTCGACCACATCCATTGTCCTTGCGCTCCCGATATTCGTAAGCACGACCGGACCTGCAGGAAGAGTTATCGAATATGCTGCATCGGCATCTCCCGAGACATAGAAGGTGGCGGCATTATGCGTTCCCGGGCCCCTGAAGACACTTCCCTGTATGGAAACGGTGCTCTGGGGTGTCACTATTATGCTTCCCCCCTCGGGGCCGGGAGCAAACCTTCCGAAATTAAGCTGGGATGTCTCGCTTGCAGCGTATACCGGCATGATCTCGGCAATGATATGACCCGTTGCTGAGACCGGCGGGGTTAACTGTGCAAACAGATTGATCCCTGTCAGTTGCAATAAACATATCAGGCTGAATATAAGTATCCTGAGCCTTATCATATGATTTATTGTATTTCCTGCTTTTGTCTAATTATAATTAACAGTGACCGTAAAAGGCGTCCCTGATACATATTCACCTGGTGCCTGGCCGCCTGCAACATTCAATGTCGCACCTACAGTCAGTGTTGAGGTACCTCCGGCAAGTGTTCCTGTCGGAGTCGGACTGCTGGTGAAATTACTAACTGTCATAGTGTTGCCTCCGGAAGAAATCGTGGTGGGTGTACTTGGAAGGGCGATAGAGTAAGAATAACCCGAAGTACCTGTCACCGTGAAGGATGCAGCGGTAACTGTTCCCAAAGTTGCAGGAAGCGTACATCCTCCGGTAACTGAACGGGAATTGGCAGGAGTAAGTACAACAGTACCTGCAGAGGCGCTGACCGCCACATTTCCAAAGTTCATGTCCACCTCTTTAGTAATGGCTATTGGTGCAACAATCGTTGCAGTTGCAGTGGCTGTCCTGCTGACCTGACCAAATGCAGCTGCAGCAAAACCACAAAATACCAACGTGAGCATGAGAATTTTTTTCATCTGTTTCATTTTTAAGTGTTTTAGTTTTTAATAATGGTTTAACCGAATTCCTGATTAATTATTGTATAATGACCGTTTAACTGAAAAAAAATAGTCAGTCAGGTAATTTAATCATCCAAAATTAGCACTATGGGTATTTTACAGGCTGCCGTACCTCAAAACTATTTAACAAGGGAATGAAGTTATTAACAGGACAAAAACGTGATGGTGAATATTACTCCCTGTTTCCCTGACGACAGCCGTTGTGGCTATGGTCGGGGGGCCTCGTGTGTAGTAGCTGATTCAGATCCTTTCGAACATGACGTCTTCACCGGGATCTTCAAAGTCCCCGTCCATGTTAAGATCCCGCTTTAACCAGAGAGTGGCCTGGTCTGCTTCAAATTCGCCGCCTACATCAGGTTTGAAGAATTGAATATTGTCGATCCAGTATGGACTTCCCTCCGGGTGCCATGCTATATTGTCAGTGCAGGCATCCAGTTCATCCCTTACGCAGGTCCCCAGTGCATTAAGCTGAAAGGTAAGGTCCCTGTGAGCCGGTATGAGATCGCCTCTGGTCCCGATAATACCCGAGATCGTTCCTGAACTTTCACGGCGTATCAGGTAGGTCTCTTCGTATGTGTTCTTTGTAAGCTTCAGCGTGCGGATTGTAAAGAAGACAAGATCATCAGTGGTAATGGATGCATTGTACTGCCAGGTCCCGACAAACAGTGGATCCTCCCTGGAGGCGTGACAGGAAATAATTACTGTGGGAATTATAAGAACAAACAGGAGGTAAATACACCTGAGGGAAGTTGTTTTCATCTGTTTATTGCTTTTATCTGATCCTTTAAATTAGTTTTAAAAGTAAACCTTCTTTTTACAATAACTGAAATTTCAATTATTTAGTCTGACAAACCCTGACGTAATCAACCTCGCAGCACAAAAATAAAAGTGGCACGGATTTTCTTACCCAGGATGTGGTAAGATTCCGTGCCACCGTGGAAATCTATAGAAAATTACCTTCTTTTTGAATTGTCTTTTGTGTCTGAACTTTTTGTGCTGCTGCTTTTCTTAGTTGCAGTCCGGGACTTCGTGTTTCCGCTGCTTTTGCGATTTTGTGAAGGAGTGCTTGCTGCAGGCCTTGACTCTCTTCCTGAAGAGGCCTTCTGAGCCTGCTGAGGCCTTGAGGCCGGCCTTTTAGAAATTGTTGCAGGTGCCCTCCGTGTTGGGGTGGCTGTCTGAACAGAGCCTGCATTTGCAGGTGTACGACGTACAGCGCCGTTATTCTGAGAAGGTGAGGCAGTGGATCTGTTGCCGTTATTGACGTTTGCGGGAGACTTGCGTTCCGTTCCGTTTGTCTTTACCGATGAAGGGTCCTGTCTGGTTCCGCTGTTAACGTTTGGTGAAGAGCGGCGGGCCGAACCGTTATTCTGCGTTTGCTGAGTATTCTGCCTGTTGCCGTTGCTGACGTTGCCGGATGACCTCCTTGTCGAACCGTAATTCGTACCGTTGTAATTGCCCTGAGGCTTACCTGACGATCGGGCTCCCTGAGCTGATCTTCTGCTGTTGCCGTTCCCGTTGCCGGAAACTACTGTCCTTCCGGTACTCCGGTCGGGATGCGACTTTACATAAAGGGTTTCACCGTCTCTTCTCTGTTCTGGATGTGAATAAGTGACCCTGTAATCGCCCGTCCTGATCCTGTCGCCCACGCGGCTGGAGTAAACTCTTCTTCCGCTGTAGTAGAAATCGTTCCAGTGCGTGTACCTGTGCTGATCCGAGTGGCGGTAGTGGCTGTAATAGTCGGGGTACCAGTTATGATGATATCCGTAGTAATAGTGCCAGAAGAAGGGCCTCCAGGGATGCCAGTAGGTGGGGTAATAACCCCAGTACCATGAAGAATTCCACACAACATAATTGGGAAGAAAAATGAACCTTACAAGCGGCCATGCTGCTATTTCAACATTTGTGGTCCTGACTACAGTGACATTCCCTGATCTTCCGTTATAGCCCGGATTAGGGGTTTCATCCGTAATAGGTTCAATGATAAAGTTTTTTCCGTACAAAGCCTCATCACCCGTAAGCTGTATCTGAACAGTCCCGTCGCGGAAGCGCTGAACTGTAAAGACCGCAACATCCTGATTTTCGTTTCTGCCAAGAACGTCCTGAAGAACAATCGTATGGACGTCTCCGTCAACATAATCAATCACTTTTATGTAATCCGTAAGATTGTCGCCGTTCAGGTCGAGGTTATTGATCCGGTTATTTTCATCGTTCAGGCTTCGTTCAAAAGCCTCAATAGTTTCAGATTGCTGAAACAGATTCATAACCGCATAAAGATTAAGATTGTCTCCGGGTAAACCCAGATACTCATAAGGCTGATCCTGAGCCATTATTGTACTGCCCGCTGCAGTCATAACTGCAAGAATCGAGGTGAAGAGAAAGCTTTTCATGACACAATTTATTAGAGAACAGGTTTTACAATGAATTATTATCAAAGGGTATGCCAATCTTCCCGGGCGTATTGTGTGATGCTTGCTTTAAACACAGCAGGATCCCTGTTTACCTGGATTTGCGAGCAATAAAAGAAAAGGATATTTTTCTTGCGGATCAACTTTCAGGACCCGAATTTCATGATTGCCTTATAAACTCTTTCCCTTGTTTCATCGGGTGTCGGATTAAGTTCGGCGGTTGTGAAATTTCCGTGCTCAATATCTATTCTTTCAAAAACCATAAGGTAAAGATCAAAAATAAGCTCGAGGCTCAGCTGATACTCAA
>JBAVOD010000613.1:0-2264 GCA_049691735.1 Bacteroidales bacterium | reverse complement strand
GTTGCTCAGGAAGCCAGGGAGAAGGAGAGCAAGCTTCTCAGGGAACTCGAGGTCCAGAATAAAAGGCTTGCCCTTGAACGCAAACGAAAAGTCATGGAATCCAGAATAGCTTCGATAAAAGCCGAATTCGAGGCTGAAGAGGCTGAATCGCTCAAGATAATAGGTACTGAGATAAAACACATGGATAGCCTCGGTCTGAATGAGAAAGAAATGGCTGCCAGCCGCAAAGTCACTGAAATAACAAGTTAACCAAATATTTGCAGATGAAGAACAGCAATCCCGAAGGAGCGGTACCATTTCCGGTGCCTAAGAAAAAAAATAAAAAGGCTGACGAATGGATACTGCGTTTGTACGTCGCAGGTCAGACGCCAAAATGCAAGGCAGCATTTTTCAACCTCAAAAGGTTATGTGAAGATCAGCTCAAAGGCAGGTACCAGATCGAGGTCATTGATCTTCTCATTAACCCCAAACTGGGGCGTGAGCACCAGATTCTCGCAATACCGACCCTTGTAAGGAAATTGCCCGTTCCCGTGAGAAAGATAATAGGAGATCTTTCAAATACCGAACGGGTACTGATCGGACTTGACCTGAAATCGAAAACTGAATACGCAGAAACCTATGGAAAAAAAGAAATCTAAAACGATGGGTGATGAGGGGTATGCACGTTCTGTAAGGGAATCGGAAAATAAGACCTATCTTCTTAAACTGTATGTGACCGGAACCTCACCCCAGTCAATACGGGCGATTGCCAATATAAAGAAGATCTGCGAGGAGCATCTGAAAGGTTTGTACGAGCTTGAAGTTGTTGATCTGTATCAGCGGCCGCAGCTTGCAAAAGGAGAACAGATAATTGCTGCTCCCACACTGATACGAAAACTCCCCCTCCCCCTCCGGAGGCTCATCGGTGATATGTCGGATACCGAACGCGTGCTCGTAGGTCTTGACCTTAGATCAATTAAAAATAAATCAGATTCTTAAGGAATTTATTTATCATTCAACATATTTCAATACAAAATCAGATGCCGGGCGAAATATCGGTAACTAAACTGGATCAGCTTATTCTTGAAAATGAAGAGCTGCGTCACCGTCTGAACGAGACTGAAGAAACCCTTTCCGCTATTCGGAACGGCCAGGTAGATGCAATAATTGTTTCGGGTAATGACGGTGAAAAGATATTTTCGCTCACATCGGCAGAAACCCCGTACCGCCTGATCCTTGAGCAGATGAATGAGGGAGCTGTTGTTGTTTCGGCCGGCGGCCTGGTTCTTTTCTGCAACAGACGGTTTTCAGATATAGCTGCAATTCCGCAGGAACAAATTATCGGTTCGGGCATAGAAGGCTTAATAGAGGCCCGTGACCACAGAAATTTCAAGAAACTCCTCAGGTCGAGTCTCAGCGAAAAAACCAGGGGAACTGTTACGTTCAAACAGAAACAGATCCATGCACAGCTTTCATTCGTTGCCCTGTCGAGGGATGTTGACGATGATATCTGCATTATAGTATCTGATATAACCGATATCAATAACCGTCAGGTTTTTCTGCAGGAGCTGGTCGACGAAAGGAGCGCCGAACTTGAAGAATTGAACAGGCAGCTGACAAGTGAAGTAGAGGAACTTAACAGGAGCCGTCAGAAACTGAAAAACAGCGCCAGGAAGTATGCACAGCTACTTGAAAGGATGACTGATAGCGAAGCGAAGTACAGACTCCTGTTTGAAAAGATGAATGAGGGTTTTGCCCTCCATGAGATTATACTTGATAAAAATGGTGAACCATGTGACTTCAGGTATCTTGATGCTAACCCTGCATTCGAAAAGCTTACCGGATATAAAGTTTCAGAGATTAAACAAAAACGTGTTTATGAGATTCAGCCGTCATTTAAAAAGTACCTGGTAGATGAATATGGAAAAGTAGCGCTTACCGGTAAAACAAGTGATATAGAATACTACTCCGTATCGATGGGCAAGTATTTCAATATAAGCGCATTTTGTCCCCAGCCGGGGCAGTTTGCCACCATCTTTGAAGATATCACGCAGCGGAAACTTACTGAGGATGAACTCAGGGATTCAAGGGAAAAACTGGAGATAGCACTTGAAAGCGGACACATTGGCATATGGGAGTGGAACCTCAACACCGACAGGATCACTCTCGACCATCGGATGCAGGAAATTTTCGGACTGGAGCCTGACAGGTATTCTTTAACCGCCCGGGAATTTGAAAATCTGCTTCACGAGGAGGACCTTACCCATTTCAGGAAGGCCAGGAAC
>JBAVOD010000612.1:0-7320 GCA_049691735.1 Bacteroidales bacterium | reverse complement strand
GAGAGCGAGAGCGAGAAGCGACAGCACTCACTCTCGTCGTACCCTCTGAAGCTTAAGCGAAAGAGGGCTCTTTTTCCTCAAAACACGCACTCACACTCACACTGATTAATTTCACCCTTACAGATTTCCCGGATTAAAAGTAACGCTCGCTCTGCCCCATACAGAGACCATGGCATTCCCTGCAAATGACTCATAAGGTTTAGCCTCAAGGCTATGATCGAGTATTCCCCTGACACAGCTTACCTGATCCCTGATGAAATCCGCAGGTAAAGGTGTCCCGTGACCAGGGAATATCATCTCATCCTCATGCATCCTTTTCTCTAATTTCTCAAGTGTTGTCAGATATTCTTTAAGCGGCCGGCTGTTTTGAAGGAAAAGCCATACGAGGGTATTGCTGTTATCTCCTGTGAAAAGAAGCTTATTCTCCCGGTCAAGCAGACATATTTCACCCGGAGTATGTCCGGGTGCTTCTATTACCTGAATTGTCCTGCCTCCCAGGTCAAAAATCTTCCCCTCGTAAACCGGAACAAGTCTGGTATTAAAAGGCCTTCCACTGAAAACTTCATTCTCTGCGGGCTTATCACCTCCTGACATTGCGTTTGAAGAATTTCCCTTTCCGGCATTGGTATTATATGATCTTGCCGCCTCTGAATCGGCCGGATGAATAAAGACTTTTTCAAACTGATAGTTTGAACCTGAATGATCGGGATGTGCGTGTGTATTGATCACTATCAGAGGTTTGGACGATAATTTGCGGACAAACTTTGATAAATCGGCATTCCCCAATCCGGTATCGATCAGCATGGCACTGTCGCTTCCTTGCACCAGATACATGTTGTCTGCATTATTGTGATCGGCTATGACAGTAACTCCGTTGCCAGGCTGAGAAGTGGTAAACCAGCCTGTCCCGTTTTGACTGAAGCTTATTATATTTCCGCTGATGAATACCAGAAGGGTCAAAATTTTTTTCATGTCATTAATATTTAAGGTTTTATAAACTCATTAATTACATAAAGGATAACATTCCGCCAAGTAAATTAATGCTGACGGCCGGTAATAAAGTTAAGTTAAATTTTTATTTAAGTTTCGCATGTCTTCAAAATGGTGTTCCCGCACCAGGTGCCATACAACACTGCCCATTCCAATTTATTGGTCGTGGGGTAATATTCAAGACCCAACATTTTCCCAGGTATCAGCATTGCTCCAATTGTCACAGAGCAGGTTTTAAGAAAATCTCGCTTTTTCATAGGTTTAAATTTTGAACATTTAGATATTAGCTGCATTTACAATATTCTCAAAGATCAAAGAGACTAATTCAAGTATTCCTGAAGTTATTCGGTAAGGAGGTTTTGTGTACATACCCTCAAAATGATATCCGATACCTTTCAACTGCCCCTCCCCGGCCATCCCAACATCCGATCTTAAAAAATATTACATTATTCTTGTCTTAATGACTCCCAAATGTGATATTTGATTTTTGTACCAGTGCGTTTTGTACTTGTCTGAACTTAAAAATTAACATTATCATATGAAACATACTACAATATTGGTTTTGATCTCTATCTGCTTCCTTAGTAGCTGCAACTTTCTGACTAAGAAGTCAGGATCAGCGAGAACTACTTTAAGTATAAGCGGAGAAAAATTTCTAATTAACGGACAACCAACATATAAAGGACGTGTTTGGAAGGGGTATCCTATTGAAGGTCTTTTGATGAATTCCAGAATGGTTCAGGGAATATTTGATGATCTCAATCCTGAAACTGTTGATAATTGGAAATATCCTGACACCCATATATGGGATGCGAATAGAAATACTGACGAATTTGTAAACAACATGCCATCATGGCATGAACACGGGTTGCTCTCCTTCACCATTAACCTCCAGGGTGGAAGTCCTCAGGGATATTCAAGTGAACAGCCTTGGGATAACTCTGCTTTTAATGAAGATGGAAGCCTTAAACAGGAGTATATGAATCGCCTTAAAAAAATCCTGGACAGGGCTGATGAATTGGGAATGGTCCCAATTCTCGGCCTCTTTTATTTTGGTCAGGATGAACGGTTAAGTGGCGAGGCAGAAGTCAGGAAAGCCATTAATAATACAGTCGACTGGCTTTTTGAACAGAATTATAGAAATGTTTTAATTGAGGTAAATAACGAATGTAATATAAAATATGATCATGAAATTCTGAGACCAGAGCGTGTTCATGAATTAATTAATCTTGTGAAGGCGAAAGAAAAAAATGGATATCGCTATTTTGTTGGGACAAGTTATGGTGGAGGAGTCATCCCAAAGAAAAATGTAGTAGAAGCTTCAGATTTTCTCCTGATGCATGGAAATGGTGTTAAAGATCCTGCAAGAATTGCAGAAATGGTGAAATTATTGAGGGAGACGGAAGGATACAAACCCATGCCAATCCTTTTTAACGAAGATGATCACTTTGATTTCGAAAAATCAAGTAACGATTTTGTCGAGGCAGTAAAAGCTTATGCTTCGTGGGGATTTTTTGATTACCGGATGGAAGGTGAAAGCTTTAATGATGGATATCAGTCTGTTCCAGTAAACTGGGGTATAAGCTCCCCTCGTAAGGAAGCTTTTTTCTCCTTATTGGAAGAAATAACCGGAGGATTTAAGAAGTAATAATCTGCTGAATCTCCATCATTTTTGGAAGGCGCACTAATTTTACAAGGCATCACAAGTCAGGAAATATTTATAAAGGGTCACAGGCAATTTTATTTATATAATAGCCGGTTTAAATCCTCACTGTGGCATAAAATTTCTTTTTCAATGATATAATTAAAATTACCTGATTTAATCGATTCAATTGTTCCCAGTAAGGTTTTAATTATTGAGGTTATGGCTATAGTTGGTAAACTTATTCTGGCTACTCCAATTTCTTTTAAATCGTTAATTGAAAAATTTCTGATATTGTATAACAGACCGGCAGCAATACTTAAAGGTCCTTTTATTTCATTAACTAATATTTTGGCTTCTTCAAAAGTTTTGACATTTGTGACAAAAACCAGATCTGCTCCTGCTTCCAAATACAAATTCGCTCTTTTTATTGATTCTTTCAGTCCCTCATTTCTTGATTCAAAGCTGCTTAGCGCATCGGTTCTTCCATTTATTACCAAAAACTCATTGCCATTTTGTTTGGCTGTTTTCTTTGCAATTTTTATTTTTTCAACCATTATTGAGCTATCAACAATTTTAGAATTGCTGTTTTTCCCCAATACCTGGTCCTCAATGTTGATACCGGAAACACCAATGTTTATGTAACTATTTATTGTATCCGGAATCTGCCCGATCCCTCCAAAACCATCTTCACCATCTGCCATCACCGGAATTGAAACGGATTTAACAATCTCAGAGGTTATTGAAAGATTCTTCTGATAATCAATGTCAGTTTCATCTTTTTTGCATGCAGCGATTGAGTAACTATATCCCGAACATTGAACAGCTTTAAAACCTAAATATTCTATAATTCTGGCACTTATAGGATCATATGCATCCGGCATGATTAATGTTTCTTCGGAATTGATCAATTCTTTTAAAAGTTTACTGTTTTTCATCGCAGTCAGGTATTACAAAAGAAGGTACTCTGTGCTATTTAAGATTTAAAAAATCACCGTCAATTATCATTACTTTAACTCCATCTTTACTGTAAGAACGATGTGAACTCAGGTCATCGGAAACCACATAAGTCATACCCTTTTTCAGGGAAGTTTTATCGCCATTTTGCAATTCGCTGATGAACTCTCCTTCCAGACAATGAACAATATGTCCTTTTTGACACCAATGGTCAGCGAGATATCCTTTTGAATATTCGACAATCCGGATTCTCAATCCTGGAAATTGAATTGTCTGCCATGTTGAAGTGCCGGTTTCACCTTTATACTCAACTTTAGGGATCGTTGTCCAGTCGATTGTCTGAAAAGGAATATTATCAGTTGTCATAATTATCAGATTTGTGATTTATCGTATACGGGATATTTCCAATCCTGTTTCTTCCTTTAATATTTGAAGTATTTAAAATTCGCTACATTTCTTTTGCACATAATTGTGTCGGTGAATTCATTTCTCTTTTTGTTCCTGACTAATTCCCAGTGCATTAAAGTCATTTTGTCTGCAAAAACCCTGGTTTTAACTGATGAATTTATATTTCCACCAATCCATCTTAATCCAAAACCGGGTATTAATCCGAAGGAGTTGTCTGTTATTCCGGTGTTATCTATCTGAAAGGGATACAGAGTCCTGAAGTCTACATTATCCGATTCCCACGATAGATAGATGGTATCACGATAAGGTGTCTTACTTATTTTCTGTATCTTTATTGTAAGTCCTGCTAATTTCCTCAGGGAAAAGAACAGATTTTTTGAATTTTCTTTAAGACGGTAGAGACTTAGTTTATTTGTCACGGATGCGTAATCCGAATCCCCCACAAAATAGAAATTATAATAACGGACATCTTTGACTTTTTTCAATAAATATACGAAGCACCCTGCGCTGTCAGTTGAGAATTGACCGGCATCAACAAGTACCAATTCATTATTTCTTTCCAATAGTCCCTGAACAATTATTTCTCGCCCCGCAATTTGCACTTTTGTGAATTCATCAATAACCTTTCCCTTTATTTTAAGGGTTCCTTCAGTTTTATAACATCCTGATAAAACTACTCCGATCCCGAATGTAATGAAGAAGATACGCCTCATTTTCACATAATCTTGTGCCCTTGCTGATGATCCCGAAAAGTAAAATCTTTTTGGATGAAACCCAGCTTGCCTATGTATCAGAGAAAATCAAATGCTTGATAGTAAATATAATATTAAAATTATTCCTCCGACTAATATAATTAGTGTTAAAACCAATGAAAGCATTGAAGAAGAAGCATAAGAATTATTATTTATCTGTTTCTCATATTTTCTATATTGAAGAAAAGCCAGGATTGCTAAAATTACTCCTAATGCTACCATAATTACTCCAACATTTGCTGAATATCCTTTCGATGACACACCTTTTGTCTCTAACAATAATGAAATTTCTTTGAGAAATAATGTAAATTTCACAATTACAAAGCCGAAGCCCATTAAAGCAATACTTGTTCTTATCCAGGCGAGGAAGGTTCTTTCGTTAGCAAGATGCTCTCTTGATTTATCCAATGTGTTCTTTTCTTTCAGTCCATTCATATCATTGTTGGTTTTTATTTCACGGAAATTTTCAGGCAATCAAATTTAAGAAAACAGCTCAAAAGCACCAATTTTGTGGTATCAGAAATCATTTTGAGGGATTGCGAAACTTAAATAACCTTATTTTCTTTTAACACCTTAGTAGAGAAAATGACACAAAAAGTTTCCCGACCTATAAATAAGGTAATAAGGTAATAAGGTTGTAAGATTATATTTATACGATTTTTTCTACTAAGGTTGAAGATAAAAATAAGGTTAAAAATATCAATTCAATAGATTGATATTCTATTTATTACAGATCATCTTTCTTCTCTGCCCGGGCCACCCTTCCCGTTCAGGATTCCGTTCCCAGCATTCGATGATTTCAGAAATACCCTTATTTTCTTTTAACACCTTAGTAGAGAAAATGACACAAAAAGTCCCCCGACCTTATTACCTTATTTCGGGCCTTCCCGTTCAGGATTCCGTTCCCAGCATTCGATGATTTCAGAAATAAGTAGGCCTCCCGCCCCAATTGGGGAGGGCCGGGGAGGGGCGGTCGAAAGGTATCGGAAATCATTTTGAGGGATTGCGAAACTTAAATAAGTTATTTTAAAGTCTGAATGTCTGGAATACTTCACTTTATCTCTCCCTACATCATCCTGGCAGCAACTGAAATTATCCTGGCAGCCGGTATTAACATTAACTGAGCTAATACAGTTCCTATCACTCTGGCAAAGACCATATAAACGATATATTTCCTGAAAAGACTCTCTTTGGTTTTACCCAATACAACATCGTCTGTCATCACAGATAGGAACGGATCAATAAAGACAAACATTAAAATTGTGGCAAAGCCATTGATTATAGCTGACAGGCTACTTGCAGTGGCCCTGAATTCGGGATTAAAGTATCCGGCATACAGGGCTGACAGGACCCCAATAGTGATGATTGCTACAGCTATTACATTCATGATAAAGACTTTCCAGGGGAATTCAGCAGTTATGTTAAGATTAACAATGTTTCTGGAGCTTGGTACCACGATGTTTTCTTTAATTGATGTAACCCCGGTTTTGGTAAAACCATAGAGAAGAACTTTGGGAACAGATTTGTAAATACTGAACTTCTCGACTGCAATTGATAAAATTCGCTGAAAGGTAGGAATCAATAATCCGCCAATAATTGTTGCAATTGTGCTTGAAAGAATAATAAGCCTGAAGTCGGATACATTAGCTCCCAGTCCTGAATGGATATTTCTTTCAATAGTGTTGGCCAGTAGCGGTGCCTGAAATCCATTTGCCGTCCGTGAGATCAATACCAGAATATTGAAAAGAGCAAATGACACTGCTATTCTTCCGGTCCGGATCCCAACGATCCGGACAGAATACGAAAGGGTGGTTATCAGGTTTATCAGGAAGGTCAAACCGATGACGAATGCAATTTGAGTAGTCATGTTTTTAAGAGTAAGCTGCTTTACATGAATTCAGTATCAACCATCAGAACGACCCGGCGTTGCTGAATGCCAAACAGGTATCATTAATGCTTCGCATTTACATAATAATGATACCTTTTGATTTCACGATCATTAATTGGGTCTTCTAAATCCTCCTGTTGTTCTTTTAATCCCGATTTTTTCTTTTACTTCATCTGCCGTGTCATCAACTGTTATGATGACCTGATCGGTGCAAGTGATAGTTGTTGATCCATTTTCTGAGTTAAAATTAACAACAATAATTTTGTCAACATCAATTAGCACTTCTTTCCCCTTGGACTTGAATAATTTAAAGTTCATTATTTAATATTTTTCATTAGTAATAAAAGTTCCCTGCCGAAGCCTGCCCTTTGATTTCCACAATAGGAAACAACGCAAACAGAGCAATACCCGAAAAACGCACAAAAAAATTGAGTCGCACCCCTGGGTCCCATCAATAATAGTTTCATCAAATAAATATATGAAAAATTAACAAGAGTCGGGGGGCAAGAAGCAGGGAGCTAAGCCCGCGAAAGTCTGTGGCCGCGATCGGAGACCCCTCTGTCCGCCAACTGGCGGACACCTTGACTTTGGCTAGTTTCTTATGTAAAACATTGCTGATGTACAGGGGTTTGAGTAGTTTTTAAGTGTTCTTGATTTTAACTCTCCGTTCACGAAGCCAGAGA
>JBAVOD010000611.1:0-6394 GCA_049691735.1 Bacteroidales bacterium | reverse complement strand
TCTTCTTGTAGATCATAAACCATGTCAACTTGTAAATGTCATTTGAAGGGGACGTTGATACCTTATCGTCGGGCACCGGCGGGTATGGCAGGAATACATCATTTCCCGCCTTCCAGTCAGCAGGGGTCATAACATGGTCTTTGGTAGCAGTCTCAAGCGCTGTCAGCGTCCTGACTATCTCTTCGGTGCTTCTGCCCACCACGTTGGGATAAAAGAAGATCGTCTGAATTACGTTGTTCGGGTCGATAATAAAAACACCCCTGACATCCTTTGTTGTGTTTGAAGGGGCATGGATCATTCCATAGAGTTTTGCTACTGTAAGGTTTTCATCTTCAACAAGAGGGAATTTAATTTTTTCAGGAGTCCTTCCTTTGTAGTTTATTGCCTCAAGAGCTTTCTTCCATTGAATATGGGTGTTAAGGGGATCGGTTGAAACTATAACAACCCTGGCATCGAGCTTATCAAATTCGCTTTGGAGGTTAGCGAGTTCCAGTATTTCGGAAGAGCAAACAGGCGTAAAATCCTGCGGGTGGCTTAAAAGAACTTTCCAGTGGCGGCCATAATCTTCGGGGAAATTTATTGTGCCCAGAGTCGATTCGGCAGTAAACGACGGAGCTTTCTCCCCTATGAGAGGGATCCTGAAATTCCTGTCTTCCGTCTTTGGCTGATTTCCCTGATTTTCCTGCGACCACAATCGCGCGATTGGTAAAAGGATTACCAATAAGAGAACAATTTTTTTCATATCGTAAATAGTTTTTATTTGATCTAATTAAACATAAGAAAAGGACCTATTGTTCGGGTCCTCAAAAAATAAACCTATCAATTTTTCGGATTGATTGCCCTCAAGCCTTCACGCCTTCACACCGTCACGTGACTTTATTGTAGGGTAATGTAAACCTGAAGGTTGTTCCCTCTCCAGGCCTGGAATTTACCCAGATCCTGCCGCCGAGAAGTTCAACATATGCCCTGCAGATCGACAGGCCAAGTCCGGTCCCCCCGAATTTTCTGGAAATCAGATTGTCAATCTGGAAAAACCGCTCGAATATTTTTTCATGATGTTCAGGAGGAATTCCTATTCCGGTATCCCTTACGTAGAATTCAAGCGAACTGTCTTTCAGTGTATATCCGAATTCAACAAGTCCTTCGCTTGTAAACTTTATGGCGTTGCTGACAAGATTCGACAGTATCTGAATCACCTTTGTGCTGTCAGTTACTATTTTTGCCTGCTCGTCCGGCAGTCCGGTTTTAAGGCTGACTGTAATCGTAGCTGGGTGTTCGTGGTAGCTGAACTGTTCACAAAGGCTCTGGAGTGAAGAATTGATATTCATCTCCTTCATATTCAGCTTAACCTGACCGCTTTCAATGTTGGCTATATCAACAATGTCGTTGATTATTGAAAGAAGCTGGCTGCCGCTTTGGAAAATTATGTCGATGAACTGCTTCCTTTCGGTTTCCGTCGTTTCGGGTTCATTCAGAAGAGCCGAAAATCCGATTATTGCATTCATAGGGGTCCTGATCTCATGCGATACATTATGAAGAAACGCAGTTTTAAGCCGGTCGCTCTCTTCGGCTTTCTCCTTTGCTGCAATAAGCTCCGCCTCAGCTCTTTTTCGCTCGGTTATATCCCTGAAGCTCCAGACCCTGCCAACACTTTTCCCGGCAATTTTCTGAGGCTGCGAATAGCGTTCAAATATTCTTCCATCCTTGAACTGAAGGAGATCGAACGTTGTTTCCCCCGGATGTTTGTAGAGTTTCTTAACTTGCTTCACAAATTTCTCCGGCTCCGATAACTGGTCCATTACATATCCTAAGGCCCGGTTGTCCTCATTTATTTCAAGGATCTCACGGGGAATATGCCACATATCCGTAAATTTCTGGTTGTACTCGACTATCCTTCCATCATTGTCAACAACCAGGATACCATCAGCCGTCGATTCGAGTGTGGCCTTGATAAGTGAAAATGATTTTTCGAGCTGTGACTCGGCAAGCTTCCTCATCGAGATATCCTCAACCATGACAAGAAAATACAGGACCTCATAGTTATTGTTCCTGATCACACTTATAGTGGTTGAACCCCAGATCACCGATTTATCTTTTTTAACATACCTGTTCTCAGTATGATATAGAGTGGCCTCCCGTGCAACAAGCCGGTTCAGTGCAGCTACATCTGCATCAATATAATCGCTATGGATCAGGTTCCTCATGGTCAGCGGTTTCATTTCTTCCTCACCGAAACCAACCATTTTGCAGAAGGAAGGATTCGCCCTTATTATTCCAAGGTCCTTTCCGGTCATCGCAATACTGATAGGGCTTTCCTCAAAGATCTTTCGGAACCTCTCCTCACTTGCCCTGAGAGTTTCTTCCGACGACTTTCGTTCAGTAATGTCACGACATATGGACTGGAAGTACTTTACACCTTCAATTTCAACTTTGCGTGCGCTTATTTCGAGCGGGAATATTGTTCCGTCCTTGCGCACATGTGCAGTCTCGTAGGTTGCAAACCCTTTTTCGTCGAGGACCTTTTTTTCCTCATCGAAATTCGAGGCAGCCTCCGGAGCCCTTATCATTGAAATGCTCATGCCGATCAGCTCGTTCCTGTCGCGCTGGTATGCCTCAATGGCCCTGTCATTGGCCTCAATGATCACCATATTCCTGTCGGTAAGGAAAATAATGTCATTAGCATATTTCAGGATATAATCAAAATGTTTACGTAATGCCTGTCTTTCCAGCTCAGCTTCATATTTTTCGCGGTAAAACCTGACGTTCTCATTCCATTCGAGTATTCCCAGCATTAAGCCTGCGGTAAGAATGAAAAGGATAATGATGATTATTACCATTGTCATCTGTTCATTCAGTGCGGAGAACACTTCATTGTGATCGATCTTTGCCACCAGGTACCACGGGGTTCCGGGGATCTTTCTCATGGCCGCCACAACTGATGCCCCCCTGTAATCCACCCCATCAGCAACCTCGGTAACACCACGGACAGCCAGGGATGCAGGCAGCTTTTCATCTGAAATTGATTTCTTCAGAACAAATCTTGCATTCATCTTGAATCTCAGATCATTCAGATAGACCACCTGGTTACCATCCTGACCTATCAGTACCGATTCGGCTGTTTTGCTTGGTAGCGGCCACATCTGCACAAGCGGGTAAAGAGTCTCCTGCGGATCGGTCCTCAACGCGAGCATGCCAAATACAGCAGAATCTTTTCTCCAGGAACTTACCAGCGGAACTACAAGGTCAATCCAGGCCTTAGGGGGAGTGCCTGTTTCATATAGATCGGTCAGGATCCCGTTGTGCTCATTACCCAAACCTAGTAACAGGCTCCGGAAGTGACTTGCTGCTGCAGTGTCCGGAACCGGAAAATAACACCTCACTCTGGCAGTTGAATCGATAAGGAAAACATTCTTATATTCGGTGCCGCGGGTAATTGATTTAAGCGATGAAATAATTTTTTCCTGCGGCATCTCACCGTCAGGTGTATGCAGAAAATCAGATAGTTGCTCCACCAGCGGAATATTGCCGCCTATCAGCACAGCATCCTCCTGCCTGTCATTTCGCCACTGGGCAATCTGCTTCACCTTGAGGTCAGCAATAGCTGAAAGCTCAAGCTTTTTATCGTTCAGCAGCCTGTTCTTCTGACTCTTGTAATAAAGATAACCGAGTATGATACTGCTTGCCGAAATGATAACAAAGAGAACTGTCAATAGCCACGGTGTTACCGGATTTTGTCTGCGAGAAATCATTTCTGTTCCCTGATAGAATCGTATTGAAATTCAATTATCTCAATGACAGTAGCATATAAAATTCACGCCCCACTGAGACTACACTTTAATTTCTGTTCTAACGTAAATAGTCAGGGATTATTTCTTTTTGACAAAAACAGAAGCCAGAATCGAAATAAGCAAAATAAGGATTATTATCAGAAGGGATAACAGGATGGGGATCTCAATACCAAAGAAGGATACAAGCATCTTTAATCCGACAAATGAAAGAACAAATGCAAGACCAACCTTAAGATAACGGAAGTAGGCCATTATCCCGGAAATTGCAAAATAAAGCGACCTCAGGCCAAGTATTGCGAAGATATTGGATGTATATACGATGAATTTGTCCCTGCTTATTGCGAGAATTGCAGGGATGCTATCAACCGCAAAGATCAGGTCTGACGATTCAATTACAAGCAGCACAAGAAAAAGCGGTGTCGCGTAAAGCCTTGAATTTTCCCTCACAAGCAGGCTCTGACCCCGAACCGTGTCGGTGACAGGCAGTATCTTTCTCGCAAGCTTTACAATTTTATTATTTCCCGGATCAACCGCCTCCTCCTTCTGAAAGAGCATCCTGATACCGGTAAAGACAAGGAATGCACCAAAGATAAGTATGATCCACTCAAACCTGTTAATAAGGGATACTCCTGCAAAAATGAATATTCCCCTCATCAAAAGGGCACCCAGGATTCCCCAGAACAATATCCTGTGCTGATACCGCGCCTTTATCGAAAAATATGTAAAAATCAGGATAAAAACAAAAATATTGTCAACACTCAGGGAATATTCTATAACGTAGCCTGTCAGAAATTCAAGGGCATGAGTTTTACCGAATTCAAAATAAACGAAAACGTTGAACAACAAAGCAAGAACGATCCAGACGCCGCTCCATATGAGAGCTTCCCTGACTGCTACCTTATGCGCCGTTTTGTTAAAAATCCCGAGGTCGAGCGAAAGCATAAGGAAAATGAAAAGATGGAATCCTACCCAGAAGTATATGCTTACACCCATACTAAAAAGTTAATCTCCAAAGCTATGAAAAAATTGGTCATCAATCCTGCCTCCAATGTGCAGATATCGTTTTCATATAATTTTCCAAAATTCAGAAGGTTTTGATTTTTCACAGTAAATCTTAATTACATTTAACCCACGATTACCCGGATAAATACATATATACTGAAAATCATGGCCGGCAGGAAACTTAGCAGGAAGAAGTTCATCTCAACAGCAATTGCTGGAATAGCAGGCCTCAGGGCTGCTTCTGTCATGAACTTCGCAGACACTTCTGACACGGTACAACTTCGCCCCCTCGGCACTACCGGAATCAGGGTAAGTCCCATTTGTTTTGGCGCGCCAAGGACAAATGAGGAATCACTTATCAGATATGCAATTGACAAAGGCATAAACTATATTGACACCGGCCGGTCGTACGGCAACGGCAATAACGAAAAACTTGTCGGCAGGGCAGTCTCTGAGACCAGAAATAAAATCGTAATTCAATCAAAGCAGAGAATTGACCGGGACGCCCTTAAATCAGGAGGGAAAGGTAAAAAGGGAAGGGATGAACTCAGGGATTTGCTCGCTTCAGGACTCGAAGCAAGTCTGAATGCCTTCGGAACAGACTACCTGGACATATTTTTATATCATGATGCATCGGATGAGGATCTCCTCTATCACCCTGAAGTCCTTAAGTTCTTCAGCGAGATGAAAGCCTCCGGTGTCATCCGGGCTCATGGATTCTCTGCTCATAACGACAATCTGAATCTCCATGAAAGGAATGTCAGGGAAGGCATCTATGACATTATGATGGTACCTTTTAATTTCAAGGGCTCCTTTGTCCATTCAGTTAACGGGCGCTATTCCGAATGGGATCAGAAAAGGCTGGTCTCCGTTCTGACCGCTGCAGGAGACAAGGGAATTGGAGTTGTGGCAATGAAAACCTGCTCCGGCGGTAAATATTCTCCTGAACCGGGCATAGAGCCGGACTACAGGGAAGCAGTGAGATGGGTAATTCAGCAGCCTTTCATATCATCGGCGGCAGTAGCTATGGCGAACTTCGGGCAGGTCGATGAGCATGCTGTGCTGCTGCAACCCGCAACCATTTAGAGGTCTTTCAGCGCGTCTGCTACTACAAAAGTACTTCCGCCAATGAATATAATGTCAGTCCTGAATGCGGCTGATCTGGCGGCGTTAACTGCCGCCGCGACATCCGGGAAAGCGCTTCCTGCCAGTCCGTAACGCGCCGCCTGGTCTCTGAGTAAATTCTCATCAAGGGCTCTGGGGACTGAAGCTTTTGTAAAATAATAATGTGCATTTTTGGGGAACAGGGGCAGTACCGGGTCCAGATCCTTGTCGTTAACAAATCCCAGTACGATATGCCTTTCCGAACCCGGTGTCTGCATCAGCTGTTTTACTACATATTCCAATCCTTCCCTGTTATGACCTGTGTCGCAGATAACCAGCGGATCTCTTCCGGTTACCTGCCATCGTCCCGACAAGCCTGTATTAATGACTGTTTTTCGTATACCGTCAGCAATATTTTCCGGGGAAACGCTTACCTCCGGCTTAAGAACGTCGAAAATCTGGAAAACAGCCTGGATATTCCTCGCCTGATAATCACCACC
>JBAVOD010000610.1:0-1975 GCA_049691735.1 Bacteroidales bacterium | reverse complement strand
TTTGCTGAAAACTGTACATCCTTATTTGCCATTTTCTGTACATTGTAAGTTGCTGCTTACACCAGTACAGGAGCCAAATAATGGCACTCTTTTGCCCCCCTCCAAGGGGGGGCCTTGGGGGGTAGTTTAAAGTTATTGAAGACGATGATTTATAAACCCGTCGGCCCATTTGATAAAGTACTTCATATTCGGGGCATCGGTGTGGCCGCCGTCGTGCTGCCTCCAGGCCAGTTCGCCTTGAAGTAGGCCGGTATTGACAGGTGGCATCTTTTCCTTCATATAATCATTTGAAACACCAATATCCTTTGCACCCAGCAGCTTAAACACTGCGCCTGCGGCAACTGTTGCCATATAGCTGCCCTGCTGGTCGAGCCATTTTGAATCTCCTTTTTCGGGGATCCCATAGCTTATAAAAGTAAGCCTGGGAGCACACATTGCAATAAGGCTATGAGAATCAACAGGAAGAAAGCCTGCGTTCATGTTGCCCAATTTTGAATCGGAAGCACCATATTTCATGTAATTACCTGCCATCCAGTAATATTCGCCACCTGTAAGGCTCTCGACAGCTTCGCCGAAATTTCGCCTGTGAAGAGCAGCCCCTCCCTTTCCTGATGATCCTATCAGACCCATTGCAAAACGCTGGTCAAAAGCAAGCGTAACAAGCGCAGCTTTGCCATAGCGCGAGACTCCTTCAATTCCAACATGTTTTGCATCAACAGTCGAATCAGATTCAAGGTAGTCAAGGCCTCTTGATGCACCCCAGGCCCATGCCCGCAATGCACCCCAGTCATCGGGCCGGCGCGGCTGACCTTTGTTCACAAGCCCAATAATCCCTTTTGTAATACCAGCTCCGTTATCAGCCTGGATGCTTCCGGGTTCGATCATAGCATATCCCCAGCCGTCGGCAAGAAGCTGCTGGGTTGACGGGGGATCTCCATCGGGCTGCCTGCCCATGGATCCGAACATGCCGGCAGTTGAGCGTGTCATAGGCTGGTAAGCAGGATACTTTTCGAATATCGCCCTGATGGATGTGTCGCTCTCGGAAAGCATCTTCCGCAAAGCAGCATTTAACCTGATAAGCTCCTCCGGATTTGGCTGGGCAGGGGCCGGAAGAGTGGCCTGCCCGAACATCATAAGCACCGGGACCGGCCCCTTTGCATTCGCGGGAGTTACAACAACCATTTTGATATTAACCTCAAGAAGAGGATATTCCGAATTATCAACACGGCCCACCAGCTGCTTGGCTATCACAGGAGTAAAACCAACAAATTCCCTTTCCGAAATTACAACGTCCCAATTTACTTCCGGAACCCTGGCAGGGACACGGCCGTATACTTCCCGTTCCATATCCTCCGTAATCTCTGGCCTCCGCTGGTTCCACCATTGTGCAGGTGTCGTTACCTTCTTTCCGTTCTTCATTGTCAGAAGGTCGGGAAGCACGGGATACGGGTTTGCCAGCGACTCATCGTAATTGGCATGATTCGGAGCTGATTCGTTCCCGCTGGGACCCGGTCTGAGAGTCCTTATTCCCATCTGATCCATCATGTTCTGATGATCCTGTTCTGCAGTGAACCGGACCGGTGCCGGATAATTAACCTGATTTACGCTCCGGTTCTGCGCATTAATAACACTCACCGAAGCGTACATTAGAAAAGCAATTAACAGCAGTTTCATAGTTTATTTATTAATTTAACTGAATCCCCCGGTGATGCCCATACCTGCACGCTTGCATTTAAGTCTCCACGGGATATTATCTTTTGTTTCAATTTGAGATATAAAGAACCTTTTCTCCCCGTTCTTTTACTTCCCCGATGATCTCAGCAAACTCAACTCCTGATGCCTGAAGGTTGGCCATAACAAGGTCCCTGCCCGAAGGAGGTACCGACATAAGCAATCCGCCCGAAGTCTGTGCATCCATTGCGATCATCCTGAGATTGTAATCAAGGTCTGCGCTGAAAAGGGCATCTTTTGATAC
>JBAVOD010000609.1:0-2527 GCA_049691735.1 Bacteroidales bacterium | reverse complement strand
CCTGTGCATTGCTCTTGTAAGGAATCAAAGCTAATCCAAAAACAAAAAGCAAACTACTTAAATAAAACTTTAAATTTTTCATAACTCACTTATATTTAATTCATTAACAATTGATCAAATTGTATTCGGTACCGAATTATAAACTTCATACAATCCATCTTTTTAAATAATATTAAACTAACTGCCGGATCACAGATCATAAAGCAATAAATCAATTTAAAAATCAGTGAATTTATGTTTATGATTACCAACAGTCCTTTTAAACAATTTACCTGTACAAATGTATTTTGGAATTATGAGGACTGAATTAAGTTGTGATTAAGAGAGGATTAAGAGAGGATTAAAAGAGGACTAAGCATTGAAAAAATAATTAGGGTTTTATTTCTTTATCATTTCTTTTGCAGTATTTACAATATTTGCGACAGTAATGCCATAATTCTTATATATCTCTTTATAAGGAGCACTTGTGCCGAATGCTGACATCCCGATCACTTTACCCCGATCGCCTACCCACTCACACCATCCTTCGGTTGATGCTGCTTCCACTGCAAGCCTGATTTTTATACTTGCAGGCAATACGCTTTCACGATATTTCTGTTCCTGCATTCTGAACAATTCCCAGCTTGGCATACTTACCACACGGGCATCAATGGATTCATTCTTAAGTTCACGCTGGGCTTCAAGAACCAGGTGGACTTCCGAACCGGTCGCGATTAAGATGATATCCGGTTTACTGCCTTGTTCCCCGGACAGGACATATGCGCCTTTGATCACTCCGTCAGCAGGCGCAAGAATGCTCCGGTCAAAAACCGGTAACTTTTGTCTCGACAGTACCAGCATAGTCGGGCCATTTGTATTTTGAATTGCTGCACGCCAGGCAAAGGCAGCTTCGTTAGCATCGGCCGGACGAATAACACACATGCCTGGCATGGCCCTGAAAGAAGCGAGGTGTTCGACCGGCTGATGCGTAGTCCCATCTTCTCCTAACCCGATGGAATCATGTGTCATAACATATATAACGGGTAACTTCATGATACAGGCCAGCCTGATTGCAGGTCTTGCATAATCGGTGAAAATGAAAAATGTTGCGGCATAGGGACGGATGCCTCCATGGACACTCATCCCGGAACTGGCGGCACACATCACATGCTCTCTTATCCCCCAGTCCATATTCCGGTTTCCATACTCTCCTTTTTCGAAATAGTGCGATGATTTCATCATCGTTTTTGTGGAAGGTTCCAGATCAGCGCTGCCACCCATCAGCCATGGAAGATGTTCTGCAACAGCATTTATTACATCAGCCGAAATTTCCCTGGTTGCTTTTGGTCCCCCCGAAGGTTGATAAACCGGAATTCTGCTGTCCCAGCCATCAGGCAAAACCTGATTCAGGAATACATTCAGTTGTTTCGCCAGATCAGGCCGGGCTTTTTTATAATTATCAAATTTCACATTCCAGTCTTCCTCCAGCCTTTTCCCTTTCTCAATCATATTCATGTGTGATTTCACTTCATCAGGAACCAGGAAAAATTTATCTTCAGGCCAGCCATAGGCTTTCTTTACAAGCTTAACTTCTTCAGCACCCAGAGGTGAACCATGGGCCTCCGATGTATCCTGTTTATTTGGTGATCCGTAACCTATATGGGTCCTGAGTATTATAAGAGATGGCTTATCGGTCACAGCCCTTGCATTTGTATAAGCGTCAGATATAGCCCCGGTATCATTTCCTTTATCACCCAGATCCTGAACATGCCAGTGGTAAGATTCAAAACGTTTGGCGACGTCATCGGAATATGTGAGTGATGTGTTTCCTTCAATGGTGATATGATTATTATCGTACAAAACGATCAGCTTCCCAAGTCCAAAATGTCCGGCTATGGAACCAGCTTCATGCGAAGCGCCTTCCATGAAGTCTCCGTCACTACAGAATACGTAGGTGTAGTGATCTATTATTTTATGTTCATCAGTATTAAATATTGCTGCCAGATGAGCTTCGGCAATAGCCATGCCAACTGCATTCATGAATCCCTGGCCGAGTGGTCCTGTGGTAGTTTCTATGCCGGGAGTGAGCCCGTACTCAGGATGACCGGGGGTATTGCTTCCCCATTGCCTGAAGTTTTTGATATCTTCAAGCGAAATTTTGTAACCCGCCAAATGCAGAATACCGTATTGTAACATAGAGGCATGCCCATTTGAAAGCACAAAACGGTCGCGGTTTAACCAGTTTGGGTTGGCCGGGTTAAAATGCATATGCTTCATCCATAAAGTATACGCTGCAGGAGCCAGGGCCATAGGTGCACCCGGGTGTCCCGAATTGGCTTTCTCCACTGCATCTATGGCGAGGCAGCGTATCGTGTTAATACATTTTTCTTCAATATTCATTGCCATTGTAATTTTAGGTTATTCCGCCTGAGCATTTACGTGTACCGAAAAGCTGGTAAGGAACATAGGATTATCAGTAAACAAATTTTTTGTCTATAATGTTTCTTTAAATAACAAGAAGCAAAGCTATATTTTGTCAGTAGACATG
>JBAVOD010000608.1:0-6333 GCA_049691735.1 Bacteroidales bacterium | reverse complement strand
GCTTCTTTCCGTCAGCTGAAGCTGACGGTAATTGAAAGTCACTTAATTGAAGGCAACCCCGGGATAACAAACGGATGACGCGCATGCCCAGAGGGCGACTTGCAGCTTATCTGCGACTTTTTGCACCGTGGATGGTTGAAGGCTTGGCGTCACAAGTCAGGATTGTATCCTAAATACTCCCTTTTCGGGGGATGAAGAATAAGATGCCGGAGCAATTACCGGTGGTGTATTTTTCTATGCTCCAATTAATACTGCAAAAATTACTTGACATTAGTACGACGATAGCTTAACTTGGTCAGAGAAAATGCATAATTGATCCTGTCATTTTATAAACAAAAATCCAATGAGAACAACCAGGTGTATTCCCGCTTTCATTATTCTTCTAACAGTAATATCCGGCCTTTCTTTACAGCTATCCGCTCAGGATGAGGAAAGTATAGCGCCGGGTATGGCTCCGGTACTTCCTGTTCCCGGTTATGTGATACTTAGCAATGGAGATACTCTTCCCGGAAAGATCAGATGGGCTTTGAAATATGTTGAAAATAATCCGGTTGAGATTAAGTTCACATCAGAAAACGGAGCCACAAAATCATTTAATGCGTCAGAAATAAGAGGATTCGGCAATCAGTTGAAGGTTTGGATGGAAAATAATCCAAAGGCATTTTTGATGGATCAGGAACATTATGTAAGTATGCCGTCTTTCAAGAAAGGAGTACCTGTATTTATGAACAGACTTCTGACGGGGAGAATTACCGTTTATCAGAACAGGAGTGCAGTTATCATAGGTGCAACCACTACTATTGCAGGAGATGCCTCGATAGATGGAATTGAATTCACTTTTACTCCCGGTAAGGGGTTATCTATAGGTCCGTCATATCAGACTGATTACAGAATAATTAAAGGCAAATCGAGATTTACCAGCTATTATGTAATCAAAGATGAGGCTGGGATGATTAAGGTTGAAAAGGATAATTATGAGTCCCTCTTCAAAACCCTGTTTGGTGATTGCAGTGCCATTGATCTGGAGCTTAATAAAAATCCTGACATGAATAAATTTAAAAACTTCATGATCCTGGTTGAGGTTTATAATAAAATTTGCAATTCAGGTAAGTGAATTGTATTAGATAGAGAGTTCCGACCGGTAACTTATGGGTTTGAATTAATACGGGACATCAGACGAATTAATCCCGCAATAATTGATCCTTTGTAAGATTTAGTTTTATGATGAGTTCGTCAATCAGAACAGCTTGTGATTCAATTATTTTCAGTTTCCCTTGCGCAATGCCAAACCACTCACCCCGATCAATCTCAGGGAAAGCCTGTCTTCTTCCTGATTTTGGAGGCCACTCCATTTCAAAAGTGTTGCTTTTAATTGTTTGAGGGTCAATGTTCCCTTCACATGCATAACAAAAGACCTGCTTACCGCTTTTTTGCCGGACAGGAGTTAGCTCAATGAAATTCCCCGACAATGGGATCCCAATTTCTTCTTCAAATTCTCTTCTCGCTGCATCCAAAGGATCTTCATCTTCAGTAAATTCTCCTTTTGGAATTGACCATGAATTAAAATCCTTCCTGCTCCAGAATGGTCCGCCGGGATGCACTAAAAGCACTTCTAATTTTGAATCAGTCAACCGATATAAAAGAATTCCTGCACTTTTTAAAGCCATAATTGAATTTTATTATTTGTGAGTTAAAATGCCAGTAGTTTTTTCCCCGGTTTTAGGCATTTCCATTCCCGGCATGTTCATTCCCGGCATGGTAGTCGCTTCCCCTCCCTGAGGATTCATCATATTTGGCTTGCCCTGCAGCTGGGCAGAGGCATCAACAGTGAAAGTGCCGTTGGTGACAATTTCCTCACCTTCATTAAGTCCGTATAAAACAACATAACTATCTACAAGTGAAGGCCCCAGCTCAATTTCTCTCATTTTAAATATGGGTGCCTTAATCCCTGGTTGTTTTACATATACAATGGAACGGATGCCAGTCCAAAGTACGGAAGAACGGGGTATGATCATTTTGCCGGCATATTGACTCAAATCAGCTCTTACAATTCCGGTAGCGAACATTCCGGGTTTTAACCTGCCCGAAGAATTATTTACTACAACCCGCACGTTTGCCACACGGGTTTCGGTATTGATCACCGGATCGATGAATGTGATTCTTCCGGCAAAAATTACACCCGGTAGTGCCTGCACTGTAAAAGTAAGTCTGTCGCCATTATTAAGAAATGGCAAATCTTTTTCATAACCATCAAACATTACCCATACATCAGACAGATTGGCAACATCAAAAAGGACTGTTCCCTGATCAACATGGTCACCATTGTTCACGCGCAGGTCTGTAATGACCCCATCAGTGTTGGAAACGATTTCAAAATTATCCTTCACCTTGCCTGAATTTTCAATTTCTTCAACCTGGCTGTCAGTAAGCTTCCATAAAAGAAGCCTTTCTTTAGCCGCTTCATATATTGCAGGCTGCAAGCTTTTAGTTTTAGCGGCTTCAAGAAGTTCCTGCTGGGCGGTGATAAGTTCAGGTGAATAAATAATTACAAGAGGTTGTCCTTTCCGGACAGTCTCCCCGGTATAGTTTATCAAAAGCTTTTCAATCCTTCCTGGCAGGTGTGAAGTCTGACTTTGAATGGAACGTTCATCAGCCTGCACTTTTCCGTAAAGGCGGACTTCTTTTACCGGTTTCCCGCTGGTAACAACTGATGTCTGTACATTAGCCAGTTCCGCAGCTTCTTTGGTAAGGCGTATTGCATCAGGTTCGATATTTTCGTTACTTGCCGTGGCAGAGTCCTGTGCAGTTTGTTCAGTTTTTTGCTGATTTTCATTTACTTTACGCGGAGTATGAAAGAATAGCCATCCTGCAAACACTCCGCCAATTGCAATGAGTCCATATTGGACGTATCTATTTGAAAATAATTTCATTCTGTTTTTCATGTGCAAATAATTTTGTTTTTAATGTCATGACAAACTACGTCTTACTTTCCCTTCTCTCCATACTGCCTGGAATAGTGGAACAACAAAAACGGTCATGACCTGAATGATCATCCCGCCGAAAGTGGGAATTGCCATCGGGATCATAATATCTGAACCTTTCCCTGTAGATGTAAGCACGGGTAAAAGAGCAATAACGGCGACGGCAGTTGTCATCATGGCAGGACGCACACGCTTCATGCCTGCTGTCACTACTGCTTCCCTGACATCGTGAACTGTTGAAGGATGTCGTTCTTCAAAAACCTGGTGAATATAGGTTCCCATGATAACTCCGTCATTTGTGGCTATGCCGAAAAGGGCAATAAATCCCACCCAGACTGCCACGCTCAGGTTTATAGTGTGCATCTGAAACAGGTCACGCATGTTTATCCCCGCCACGGAAAAATTCATGAACCATCCCTGTCCGTAAAGCCAGAGCATAATAAATCCGCCTGCAAATGCTACAAATACCCCTGAAAAATGAATAAATGAAGCAGTGACAGTACGGAACTGGAAATAGAGCAAAAGGAAGATCAATAGAAGACTGATGGGGATTACCACGGCAAGCCGTTTTGTTGCTCTTACCTGTTCTTCATAATTTCCGGCGAACTTGTATGTTACACCTGCTGGTAACATCAATTTTCCAGAAGCTATATCCTGCTTAATAATTTTATCAGCGGCCTGCACTACATTTACTTCTGCCCGGTTTTCCTGTTTATCAAAAATCACATACCCGACAAGGAATGTATTCTCACTGCGGATCATCTGTGCGCCACGCGTATAATTGATATCTGCTATCTCACCCAGGGGGACCTGCACACCATTCACCGATGGCACAAGAATGCCTTTCAGGTCTTCCGGATTATCCCTTAATTCGCGAGCATAACGTACTCTTATCGGAAATCGTTCACGACCCTCAATGGAAGTGCTCAATGACATACCGCCTACCGCAACCTGTAAAACTTCCTGAACTTCAGTGATTGTCATGCCGTAGCGGGCCATTGCGTCGCGGTCGAGCTTTATTTCTATATATGGTGCAGCCACAGCACGGTCATAATATACTGAGCTTGCATTTATCGAAGGTATCTGTTTCAATGCCTGTTCGAATTGCATTCCGGCTTGTTCAATTGCGTCCAGATCGGGACCGTAGACTTTCAGTCCCATAGGAGCCCGCATGCCTGTCGAAAGCATCATGAACCGCGTTTCTATCGGCTGCAATTTCGGCGGTGATGTCAGCCCGGGTATATTGGTAACTTTTACAATCTCATTCCAGATATCATTCGGATTTTTAATTTGTGGTCTCCATTGACGAAAGTATTCACCGTGTTTATTTCGGATAAGGCTGTCTGCCGGAATTAAACGAAATCTTTCTTTCTCAGGATCATATGTTTTGTTACCGGTTAAAACAAAACGGTTGTGACGATCAACCTTAAAACGTATCCGTTTGCCATTTTCATCAAGAATATATTCAGGCCGATAATTAATGGTGTTCTCAAACATCTGAACAGGCGCCGGATCAAGTGCGGAGTTTACCCGGCCCCATTTCCCTGCTGCAACCTCCACTTCAGGAATTTGCGAGATACGCCTGTCAAGTACCGCGACATATTGGATGTTCTTTTCAACGCTCGAATTCGGCATGCTGGAAGGCATCAGCAGGAAAGAACCTTCGTTGAGCGAAGGCATGAACTCTTTTCCTGTTCCCGGGAATGCTCTGATTGCACCCTGCCATAATGAAGTCTCAGGGAATCTTTTCCATCCAATCTTTTCCATACCCGATGCAACAAACCCGAACATCTTCTGCGATCCCTGCCATGCTAATATTCCTAAGAACAGGGTAAAAGCAGGGATCATAAGGAATTTCCATTTATTTGCCAGGCACCAGCGGATGATACGTTCATAATTATGTACCATTAGCATAAGTGTACTAAGTATGGCAGCTATAATTATTGCGACAAACATGAAATTTACAAGGGTACTGTTATGAGGCCCGAGCGGAAGCCATTCGACAGAAAGATAATAGAGTGCAACCAGCAGGGTGATCGCGATATTAATGTAATTGGGATATTCTTTTCGTTCCTCCGGCCAGCGATAATCAAGCAGATTATTGATCCCAATGGCAACAAGGGCTAGTGCCGGCAATGTTCCCCAAATTGAGAGGAACAAAAGGCCTGCAACAATTAAAGTCCCGTTCCATATCCTCTTTATCTTTTTTACATCGAATCGAATTGTAAAAAACAGATAGGCAAGAGTTGGCAGGACTATAATCCCCAGTAATAATGAGGATACGAGAGCGAATGTTTTGGTAAATGCCAGAGGGCGGAACAACTTCCCTTCTGCTGCCTGCATTGCAAATACCGGCAGGAAACTTACAACAGTCGTTGCAATAGCTGTGGATACAGCCGGTGAAACTTCAAAAGTTGCTTTCTGTATCAGTTGAAGCAATGGTTTACCATGCAGATCATGGTTACCGGGCATCTCAAGATGCCTTATTATGTTCTCCACATAAATGATCCCTATGTCGACCATTACACCGATAGCGATTGCAATTCCTGACAAGGCGACTATGTTGGCATCAACCCTGAAGAATTTCATTATTATAAATGTCATCAGCACCGCAACAGGCAGTAACCCGGATATAATGATTGATGCCCTCAGGTTTATGATAAGGACAATTATGACGATTACACTGATGAGAATTTCATGTGACAGTGCTGATTCCAGAGTTCCTATGGTTTCCCTGATAAGTCCCGTACGGTCATAGAACGGCACAATAGTCACTTTTGAAATGGTGCCGTCGGGGAGTGTTTTCTGAGGCAATCCGGCTTCCAGCTCTTTAATTTTCTCTTTGACATTATTTATAACATCCATTGGGTTTGAACCGTAGCGGGCCACAACTACCGCTCCAACAGCTTCGGATCCTGATTTATCGAGTCCCCCGCGTCTTGGTGCAGGGCCGAAAGAGACATGTGCAACGTCTTTTACTCTCACCGGGATATTATCCCTTGCAGCAATAACTGAATTTGAAACATCATTTAGATTTTTCACATATCCCAGACCCCGGATTATATATTCTACATTATTAAGCTCAATTGTTTCAGCCCCAATATCAAGATTGCACTTCTGGACAGCATTCATTACATCCATTACAGACACGCCGTAAGCTTTGAGTGCTTCCGGATCCAGGTCGACCGGGTATTCTTTAATAAATCCACCTACTGAAGCCACTTCTGACACCCCTTCAGCGGTAGCCAGACCGTATTTCACATAGAAGTCCTGGAGGGTTCTCAGTTCCTGGGGGTCCCAGCCTCCGGTAGGCTGGCCGGTCGTTGGATCTCTTCCTTCGAGAGTGTACCAG
>JBAVOD010000607.1:0-6029 GCA_049691735.1 Bacteroidales bacterium | reverse complement strand
TATATATAGTTTCTTATCTGTATACATAAATCCCCTAATCCTTTCCGGAGTAAAAAAAGAACCAATAATAAAAGGAGTATGAGTTGTATACAATATTCATTTTACAGGCTCATTAGCTTACAAAAGTAATGCAAAAATTAAAGAACCAAAACAAATGTTAAGAATTATTCTTATGGCGAAGCCGTAGTACGGCTTCAATTTCCTCAAGGCTTGTACCTTTTGATCTCAGAAGTATCAGAAGATGATAAAGCAGATCGGCAGCCTCATTTTTAAACAGTTCCTGGTTCTCATCCTTGGCTTCGATCACAAGCTCGACGGCTTCTTCGCCAACCTTCCGGGCAACCCTGTTAATTCCCTGCCTGAATAACCGGTTTGTGTACGAATTGCTGACATTGTCATCAATTCTCTGTCTTACAATCTGCTCCAGCTCATAAACGAAGCCTTTGGGACCGGCATCGCCAAAACAGGATTTGCTTCCGGTATGGCAGACAGGACCGCAGGGAGTGACCCTGATCAGAAGCGCATCGCTATCGCAATCTGTTGTTATATTATTAACAATCAAATAATTGCCTGAGGTTTCTCCTTTCGTCCACAAGCTGTTTCTCTGCCTGCTGAAAAAGGTGATCTTACCCTCACTGGTGGTTTTCTGAAGCGCCTCTTCGTTCATATAGCCGACCATCAGCACCTCCAGTGTGACGTCATCCTGAATTATCGCCGGAACCAGTCCGTTCCCTTTTTTGAAATCTATTTCCATTGTATTGTTCTTTTCTCTCTAAATAAGTATGCAACTTCGTTTTAAAAGAACCAGATCCTGTCATGCAGTCCTGTTGGTTGCTATCGTCTTATGTCTATATTTCTTGCTGCAAGGTATTCTTTAAGTTCAGGGATCGATATTTCTCCGAAATGGAACACGCTGGCCGCAAGTGCCCCGCTGCAACCGGTCCTGGTGAATACCTCCCTGAAATGTTCCATCGAGCCTGCTCCTCCCGAGGCTATAACCGGTATGTTCAGTGCCGCGCTGACCTCTGCTGTTATTCCGATTGAAAAGCCCGATTCTGTTCCGTCGGCATTCATTGAAGTGAGCAATATCTCACCGGCACCGCAATTTTCCGCGCTTAATGCCCAATCGATAGTCTTCAGCCCCGAGGGAGTTCTCCCACCGTCAATATATACCATCCAGTCGCTTCCTGTAAACCGGGTATCGACAGCAACAACCACACACTGGCTGCCGAAACGCCTTGCAACACCCGAGATCAGGGCAGGGTCTCTCACTGCTGCAGAATTGACTGTGACCTTATCGGCACCACAATCGATAAGCAGCGCAGCATCGTCGATAGTACCTATTCCGCCTCCGACAGTAAATGGGATATTGACCTCTTCAGCTATCTTTACGACCAGAGAGGCAAGCGTTCTGCGTTTTTCGGCAGTGGCCGTGATATCAAGGAAGACAAGCTCATCGGCCTTCTGAGTGACATACCTTTTGGCAAGTTCAACAGGATCGCCGGCATCGCGGATATCCACAAAATTGACTCCCTTTACCGTCCTGCCATCCCTGATGTCGAGGCATGGTATGATCCTTTTCTTCAGCATAACTTACCCAGTTCTTCCAGAGTGATTATTCCTTCATACAATGCTTTGCCCACGATTGCAGCGCTGCAGCCTGCTTCAGACAGTTCTTCAATATCGCTGAGTGACGAGATACCGCCGCTGGCTATCAGTTCAATATTCTGCGTTGCAAGAATTTCTTTATAAAGATCAAGGGAAGGCCCGGCAAGCAAACCGTCCCTGTCGGCATCGGTGCAGATAATATGCCGGACACCTTTTGTCCGGTATTGATCTATAAAATCAATCACGTCATGGCCCGACCGCTCGGTCCAGCCTTCAATGACAACCTGCCGGCCTTTACAGTCGGCGGCCAGGATGATCCTCTCATTACCGAATTCTTCAAGCCATTCCAGGAAGAGTTCCGGCTCAGTTACAGCAATGCTGCCGCTGACAATCCTGGATGCGCCGCATTCGAAAATCCTGCAAATGTCATCCCTGCTCCTTATACCACCTCCGAAATCGATCTCAAGGCCAGTCTCTGCCGCAATTTTCTCAAGTATCCCGTAGCTTGTCACTTTCCTGTTGCGCGCCCCGTCAAGATCCACGACATGCAGGCATTTTATGCCATTTGCTTCAGCTTTCCTGGCGAATCCGAGAGGATCTTCACTGTAGATCCTTTTTGTCGAGAAATCTCCCCTGGTGAGCCTGGTACACCTGCCCTCAGCAAGATCCATTGCCACAATAATTTTCATAATTCAATGAAGTTTTTTAATATCCTCAGGCCGGTGCCGGCCGATTTCTCGGGATGGAACTGAACACCGTAGAAATTGGCCCTGTGAATTGCTGCTGTGAAAGGAAGGACATAATCGCATATGGCCGTTGTGTATTCGTTAATTTCAGCATAATAGCTGTGGACGTAATAAACATCGTCGTCGGTTTTGATCCCCGTGAAAAGGCTGCCCTTCAGTGCCGAAAAGTTATTCCATCCCATGTGGGGCACCTTGGCAAAGGGTGGCAGTTTCTTTACTGCC
The DNA here is from genome assembly GCA_049691735.1 of Bacteroidales bacterium. Lineage (GTDB taxonomy): Bacteria > Bacteroidota > Bacteroidia > Bacteroidales > VadinHA17 > LD21. The sequence continues at coordinate 3,453 of JBAVOD010000607.1, read as the reverse complement.
ACATCAAAGATCCCAAGGCATTTTGTGCTACCCTCATCGGAAAAACCGCACATCAGCTGGAGTCCGAGACATATGCCCAGCACTGGCTGTGTCAGCGAGGGAATAACAGTATCGAGCCTCCTGTCGGTAAGGTATTTCATGGCTGAGCGGGCTTCGCCAACTCCCGGGATTATGATTTTGTCGGCCTTTTCCAGATCCTCAGCTGAATCGGTTACTATGCAGCTGGAACCAAGGCGGCTGATGGCATTGGTTACCGACAGGATATTACCTCCGCTGTATTTCAAGACTGCTATCATAATATTCCTTTTGTTGAGGGTAATCCGAAACTGCCTGTCTTTGTGACTGCAGCCTTCATGGCCCTGGCAAATGCCTTGAAGATTGCTTCAATCTTATGATGATCATCGTCACCTTCAGCCGTGATATTGATATTACATTTTGTGCTGTCGCTCAGTGATTTGAAAAAATGCCGGAACATTTCCGCAGGGATATCGCCGACGCTGGAAGCCGAAAAGCATACTGTCCATGTCAGCCATGGCCTTCCGCTGAAATCAATCGCAACCTGGGCCAGCGAGTCATCCATAGGAAGCAGAAATCCATACCGTTCGATGCCTTTTTTGGATCCCAGCGCACCTGAGATTGCTTCTCCAAGTGCAATAGCCACATCTTCGATTGTATGATGCCTGTCCACTTCAAGATCGCCTTTTGCTTTTATTGTCAGGTCCATTCCGCTGTGGCGGGCAAGCTGCTCCAGCATGTGATCGAGGAAGCCGATGCCGGTACTGATATCGCTTTTTCCCGAGCCGTCAATATTCAGGTCGACAAAAACAGAAGTTTCCCTGGTGATCCTGTTTATGGCAGATCTCCTGGGCATGGAGATAAGAAAATTGCTTATGTCGCGCCAGTCGGCAGTATTGAAAAAAGCATCCGGATGGCTTTGAGTGCTGACATAGATCGCTCTGCAGCCAAGGTTCCGGGCAAGCTGCAAATCAGTTTCCCTGTCGCCTATGACGAATGAAGACGAGAGATCGACGCCCTGTGCAAGGTACCTGGCAAGCATGGCTGTGCCCGGTTTTCTTGTGGGTGCATTTTCATGAGCATATGTTCTGTCGATAAAAACATCGGCGAACCTGATCCCTTCACCTTCAAGGATCTGAAGCATCTTGTTGTGCGACGGCCAGAATGTCTCTTCAGGGAACTCCCCGCTGCCAAGGCCATCCTGGTTGGTCACCATAACGAGCTCATAATCGGTTTCAGTCACTATCCTTGAAAGAGACGTTATGACCATGGGCAGGAACCGCATTTCCTCAAAGCTGTCGACCTGTTCGTTCAGAGGCTCGGAAATAATTGTGCCGTCCCTGTCGATAAATAAAACCTTCTTCATGGCTCAATTTCTTTTAATGTTCGTATAAGCTTTTTGTTTTCGCTGCCGGTCCCCACTGTGATCCGGATGCACCCTCTGACCACGCTGTTCCTGTTTCTTACGATAATTCCCTTTTCGACAAGTTTTGTGTACAAATGATCAGGATCTTTCACTTTGACAAGGATGAAATTCGAATCTGTAGGGAAGACCTTTTCCACTATACTTAAACCCCCGAGCGACCGTACAAGCCGTTCACGGTTGGTCTTGATACGCTTCACGCTTTTTTCAAGCAAACCGGGGTTTGCGAGACGCCGCAGGGCTTCTCTCTGGTTCAGTGTACTGATGTTGTAAGGAGCCTTCATCTTATTAAAGAACCTGATAACTGCAGGATCAGAATAGGCAATCCCGATCCTTCCTGCTGCCATTCCCATTGCCTTACTGAAAGTGTGCATCACGATCAGATTCGGATAGATACCGGCTGATGAAAGGAATGATTCTTTGCCTGAGAAATCAATGTATGCTTCATCCAGAAGGACTATCCCTTCAAAGTTAGAGATAATGTACTCAACATCAGATGCCTTCATTGAGTTTCCTGTCGGATTGTTAGGGGAGCAGATTATGATCAGCTTCAGGTCAGGCATTTTAAGCCATGATGAGGAGTTGCTGAGATCGATCCCGAAATTGGCGGTGAGCGGGATCTTCACAAGTGTCACATCGTTCATGGCCGCAGCAACCTCGTACATGCCGTAGGTAGGAATGAAAGTCAGGGCCTTATCTATTCCCGGATTGCAGAATATCCTGAACGAGAGGTCGATTATTTCGTCGCTGCCGTTCCCCAGAAAGATCCGGTCTTCGGAGATGCCTTTTCTCGCGGATATCAACGATTTAAGTTCCTTCTGATACGGATCAGGGTATCTGTTAAGGCTGCCGTACGGGTTTTCATTGGCATCCATGAAGGTGCCATCCTTCCCCGGGAACTCATCCCGCGCACTTGAGTAGGGGACAAGATCCGCTACATTTTTACGGACGACTTTGCTGATATCAAACATTTTCAAGAGATTTTAGCCGCAGGGTGACCGCATTTTTATGTCCGCGCAATGATTCAGCTTCAGCCATCATTTCTATTTCAGGACCAAGGCTGAGCAGACCTTTGCCCGTAACTTCCTGGAAGGATATTTTTTTCATAAAGCTTTCAACAGATACGCCGCTGTAGTTCCTTGCACAACCTCCGGTGGGGAGGGTGTGATTTGTTCCCGTGGCATAATCGCCTGCGCTTTCGCAACTGTATTTCCCAAGGAACACCGATCCGGCATTCCTGACATCTCCGGCAAGTTCAGAGGGATTTGCCGTATTTAATATAAGGTGTTCGGGAGCATAAAGATTGCTGAATTCCATGCATTCTCCGGTTGAGCCGAGGAGGATCATCAGACTGTTCTCAAGCGCCTTTGCTGCAATTTCCATTCGTGGAAGAAGCCTGATCTGATCTGAGGTTTCAGCTTCGACGTTCATCAGTAATTCAGGACTATCGGTTAACAGGATCACCTGGCTGTCGGGTCCGTGTTCAGCCTGGGAAAGAAGGTCGGAAGCGACGAATGCCGGATCGGCCGAGCTATCGGCTATTACCAGTACCTCGCTCGGGCCGGCAGGCATGTCTATCGGAATGCCGTCAAGCTGGATCATTTCCTTGGCCCTGGTGACATAGCGGTTACCCGGACCGAAAATCTTGTCAGCCTTCGGCACAGTCGCTGTACCGTAAGCCATGGCCGCTATTGCCTGTGCTCCTCCGATTGCGAATAAATCGGTAACGCCCGTTATAAAAGACGCATAGAGGATAAGGGGATTAATGCTGCCATCCCTGGAGGGAGGAGTACAGAGGATGATCTGACTGCATCCTGCAAGTTTTGCGGGAATTGCGAGCATCAGCACCGTGGAAAACAGCGGGGCAGTACCTCCCGGGATATATAATCCTGCTATTTCGACGGGCAAAGTTTTCCTCCAGCATTTTACGCCCGCGAAAGTCTCAACCGCCCGTTCATCGGCCAGCTGGTTTCGGTGGAACTTCTCTATGTTGGATTTGGCGGTCAGTATTGCTT
>JBAVOD010000606.1:0-2731 GCA_049691735.1 Bacteroidales bacterium | reverse complement strand
GGGAAGAAGGTGCATGGAACGGAAGAAGTTGCAGGGTGCGGGGTGGTGCCGGGTGCGGGGGGCAGGGCATAGCCCTCTGCGAAAATCTGCGTTTTACTCTGCGGAACTCTGCGAGAAAAAAAAAAGTGGAAATCGTGCAGTGATATCAAAATGATATCAAAACGATATCAAAGTGATACGAACACCGAATAACGTATAACGGATATCTCGCAAAGTCGCAAAGGCGCAAAGAATAACGGTTACCGGTTACCGCTTTTACTTCTTCCTGCCCTGAGCCCTGTGCTCTGAGCGCTGAGCCTCTTGCCCTGTGCCTCTTGCTTCCTGCTCTCCGCTCTTTGCTCCCTGCTCCCCGCTCCCCGCTCTCTGCCCCTTGCTCCCACTTTTTCCTCTTATGTATTAAAAATCACATCATAAATTATATCTTTGGTACAAACTTACCGGTTGTGGCCTGACACACGACCGGCATTAAAAACCAGGATCTATGACAACAAAGGATCTTTTGCTTTACGTGATAATATTTGCTGCTGTCGGATTCAGCCTTTACAGGAGGTACATGAAGAAGAAAGAGCAGCAGGGCGGCGGCGGAAAGAGCACCGGCACCGTACCCGGACCATTCTCAAAGGATGATGATTATGAACCGTATGAGAAAAAGTAAAAATAAAGCAACCCGATCTTATCCCTATTAGTTCTTGCAGTTCTTGCAAGGATTTAAATAAATATATCCAGGAAAGTGACTCTGAATTTGTCAAGGAAAATTAAAAACGATAAATTGCTCGATGGAATCCGGAGGCAAGATGAACAAATATTAGAATGGATTTATAGCAATTGGATACCTATGGTTAGGCATCACATACATAGAAATAGTGGTTCGGATGACGATGTATGGGATGTATTTCAGGATTCAATCGTCGTCCTTTTTGAAAAAGTTAATGAAAAGGAATTTAATCTTACTACTGACCTCAAGGGGTTTTTCTTTGGTATAGCCAGGAATGTTTGGAATTATCATAGGCGAAAGAAATCTAAAGAGACAGACATTAATTGCGACTTGGTTGCTAATATTGTGAATGAAGAGGTAGTTGACTATATATTAGAACGAATATTTACAAGATCGTTTGAGAAATTAAAATCTGATTCCAAACAAGTGCTAAATCTCTATTCGGAGGGATTATCATACACCGAAATCGCAAAAAGGATGAACCTGACGAGTGAAACATACGCTAGGAGAAAAAAATATCTGTCAAAGCAAGAATTAATTTCCATTATCAAGAAAGACCCGGAGTATAAAGACTATCTCGACCAGTAAAAGTGCCATAACAGACTGATTATAGCAAAACAAACAATAATTTCCACTATCAAAAAAATATAAGTTGAGTAATATAGTGGAGTATCGTTTCCATAAACAACCATGGTGGACCAGAAATACGGATGAGATCTCAACATATCAGCATTTTTTAAGTAAGTCAGCCTTGCATTCCTAAGTGCGTCACTTTTAGAATCTCCTCTTTTCAAATTATTGTAAAATCTTTTGATGACATCAGAACCAGACCTGTCTTCAATATCCCATAATGACATTACTATTGACTGACTTCCAGAATACATGAATCCCCTAGCCAGATTTAAAATCCCTTCTCCTGACTGATGCAAGCCGACTCCTGTATTACATGAACTAAGTACAATCATCTTAGCCTTTAATGGCAATGTACAGATTTCATAAGTATTTAGAGCACCATCGTCAATAGAATCATTTTTGGTATAGAAAATCATCTTGGATTGCATTGGATTTTCTTCGTTAATGATTGAATGCATTGCAAGGTGAATAATATCATATTTTCCAACTTCATTTTTAAAAACAGATTCTAATGCTTTGTCGTTTGCAAAAAGTCTTCCGCCAATCAAGTCCACCGCAAATTTTGCCTCGACGCGAGCGAAGGGAATATCTTTTAGATCCGAGTATAAATAACGCATTGATTTCAACTTAGAATTAATATAGACCGAGTCGGCATAGCTTGGTGAGAAGGCAAGAAGTTTATTTGAAAAACTGCGATTTTTTTCCATTGACTCTGCAAGAAATGTAGCTGAGTATATATATGAAATTTTGTAATCAATCATTAGGTAATGTATCTTCTTGAAGAAAACGTCATTTGTGGGATCAATTTCAGAAGGAATTGCATCGAAAGGTAAGTAAGACAGAATATTATCTGGCGATACAACCAATCTGTCAGAAATTAAATACTTGCGAATTGGCTCAAATATTATTGAATACAAATGAGTACCGGCCATTAAATATTTATTGAGATCATTTGATGTAATTACCCCTGTGGATGGTGCGATAATTAGCTTTCTAAAATCATCAGCTTCTCTAAAAAACGAAGAGTCAATCTTGGTGGTAATCAGTTCACTGAATTTCTTGTTAGCAACAAAGATGTAAATCACTGTATCACCAATTACATAATTAATATAATTTGAATTTCTTCCAATTACGTTTACAATTTCGCTAACGCTGACTGTTTTTGTGTTGTACTTAAAGGAATAATATTCAGGATATTCCTTTTCAAGTATAGAAATTAAGGAGTCCCTTCCTTTCATAAATTTAAAAACATTTTCTCTGTATTGCGTAATTATCTCTCTATCAGGAGATTCTTTTACTTTCTCTTCTATTATTTTTTGATTATAATAAATTACCCCATTTTTAAATTTAGTTTCAAGTCGGGCAACATCGTTAGGTACATGT
>JBAVOD010000605.1:0-2150 GCA_049691735.1 Bacteroidales bacterium | reverse complement strand
CCTCTGTATCTGTATGTTGTCGACAGAAGATGCAAGGTCGGGAAGATCAACCCAGAATACCTGCTGCGATTCGGCGTCATTAAGCGGTATCCCGTCGAGAGTAATGTTTATCCGGCTAGCATCGGTGCCCCGGATCCTGAAGCCTGTATAGCCGATACCGGTACCGGCTTCGGAGGTCTCTACGAGTGAGGGTGTCGTCCCGATAAGAAAGGGAAGGTCCTGTCCCAGGTTGTTCCTGCGGATCTCATCACCCGATACGCCGGAGTAAGTTACCGGCGTTCTTTCACCCGCCCTTGTAGCACTTACGATTACCTCTTCCATCCTTGTAAATCTGGGTACAAGAGTAACATCGGCAATAAGTGTCAATGGTACATTTATTGTCTTTATAACAGGCTCATACCCGGTAAAAGAGAACTTCAGCCCATAGGCTCCTGCAGTATCGGCTTTGAGGGCATACGTGCCGTCAAAGCCGGAATATGTCCCCCTGAAGGTGTTGATAATGCTGACAGCAACCCCTTCAATCGGATTGCCATTTTCGTCGGTGATCCTGCCCTTTATGGTGTAATGCTGATCCTGTCCGTATGAAACCTGAGGCAGGAAAAGAGATAACATCACCAGAGCAGACATAAGTTTTGTCTTCATTATTTCCGGTCAAAAAACGATCTTTATTGCCGGGGTGTAAGTAATGCTGGTATAATTGATACTCTTTTTCCCTCCGCCGGTATTACCCGGATCAGGTGTAAGGGTATGATCTCAGCCCGTAGTATTAAGGCACCCCATCAATCTAATATGTAAATATACCACTTTCTGGCAATTGAATAACAATAAACCGGGATTATTGGTTAATCTTTTTTGCTAAATTGCAGTCAAATCGCTGGAATTTTATGATATCACTCCTTGAAAAGCTGAATTACAAGGGTCAACAGAGGATTGCGGTGATTAACGCCGGACAATATTTCGATCTTGCTCCGTGGAAGGAGCTTGAGAAATTAACTGTTGATAGCCAGATTGATCCCAGATATCCTTACGATTTTATGATAATTTTTGTGACAAAAGTATCGGAAGTTGAAAAAATAACTCCCTCAGCGCTTCACAATCTCTCAGCAGACGGGGTTCTTTGGTTCATCTATCCAAAAAAGACTTCGAAGACATTTTCTTCAGAGCTTGAGCGTGATCACGGTTGGGCAGTCCTGAATAACGCGGGTTTTTACGGTGTGCGGATGGTGTCGGTCGATCAGGACTGGTCGGGATTAAGGTTCAGAAACGTAAAATACATTAAATCAACCTCTGAAAGGTTCAGGCATTAACGGTCCCACCGGGAAGTTGTCCGGAAGGGCCATGTCGGTCAAAGAAGTTTGTGGTTAGTAAAATGATCAGGACCATCAATATAGAAACACCTATCGGTGAAATGGCAGCATGTGCCACGAGTGATGGCATCTGCCTTCTCGAATTCACTGACAAACAATCAATAGGCACTGATCTTGAGGAACTTGCGTCGGTATTTCAGATGAAAATAAAACACGGTGGTAACGCGCACCTCCGATCTCTACGGAAGCAACTCAGGGAATATTTCGCCGGTAAGAGAAAGGAATTCTCCCTTCAGCTGGAAACCCCGGGAACAGAATTTCAGCAAAAAGTGTGGAACGAGCTGCTGAAGATCCCCTACGGAACCACAAGCTCATATCTTGAACAGGCAAGGGCGGTAAAAAACCCGCGATCAGTTAGGGCAATTGCAGGCGCAAATGCATCGAACCGGATCGCAATTGTGATACCATGTCACAGGGTGATCGGTTCGGATGGCAGCCTTGTGGGCTATGCAGGCGGACTTGAACGGAAGAGGTGGCTGATCGATCACGAAAGGAGGTATTCAGGCAAGCCTGTCGATGGAACACTCTTCTGACAAATAATTAAAACCAATTCAAATCATTTTCAATGAAATCCCTTTTTACACTCAGAAATTTAGCAATTCTTTTGTCGGTTGCCACCCTGTTTATCGCGGCAGGGTGTGCCACGAACGAAGTGGTCGATCAGTGCCTGACAGGACATTAATACGGCTTCTTCGGAGGCTTGTGGCATGGCTTCATAGCTCCTTTTGATTTTATTGGGATGCTTTTCAACAGGGATATAACAATGTATGCCCAGAACAACAA
>JBAVOD010000604.1:0-1745 GCA_049691735.1 Bacteroidales bacterium | reverse complement strand
CTGATAACACAAAACAAGAGTTCAATCATTTTCTAACAGAAATTTTTATAAGCCAAATTGAGCAATCGTGTGAGGTTACTATGTTGGGCAAGGGGGAATTCCCAATTTATGTTTATCTGATTGGGATTGCTACCAAAGATGGAATTAGTTGTGATATAAGCATGGTGGATATATCTGAACGAAAAAACGCTGAAGAAAAGTTAGCGGAAACTAACCATGAACTTGAAAGATCAATACAGCTCAATGCTGACAAAGACCTTTTTATTTCAGTACTCGCACACGATTTAAGAAATCCCTTCGGGGTGCTTATCGGTTTTACCGACATCTTATTAAAAGATGGCAAAAAGCTATCTGAAAAAGAATATAATGACCTTTTAGGCGAAATTAGCAGATCAGCATTGAACTCGTATAACTTACTCGAAGACCTGTTGAAATGGTCGAGAATTCGAATGGGACGAATCCCCTTTGAACCATTAGAATTGAGTTTTACTGATATATGCATTGATATTATAAGCTCTCTGTCCCAAATTGCGAAAGCAAAGGGAATCACAATAAGATGCAATGTAGAAAAAGAGATAAATGTTGTTGCTGATCGGGAAATGCTAAAAGCAGTTTTCAGAAATCTTGTTTCGAATGCAATAAAATTCACAAACACGAATGGACAAATAAAGGTCTCCGCTTTGCAAAGTAATTCGAGTGTCTTATTTTCTGTATCTGACAACGGAGTAGGAATGGAGTCAGAAAGATTGATAAAACTGTTTGATATTTCGCACTCTCATTCGACAATGGGAACCGCAAACGAAAAGGGAACAGGGTTAGGATTATTACTTTGTAAAGATTTTGTTGAAAAACATGGAGGTAAAATTTGGGTTGAAAGCGAGGTTGGAAAAGGTACAGTCTTTTATTTTGATATCCCAAGCCATCAATCATTGAAAGCGATAGCTGATTTAGTAAATACTTCAGAATCGAATCATAATCTTAAAGTTTTAATTACCGATGATAATGCAGGATTAAGAATTATTCTTGGTGCAATGATGCAAAATTACAGCAGAGAAATACTATATGCAGAGACAGGTGTTGAGGCAGTAACGCTATGTTCAGAAAATCCTGACATCGATTTAATTTTAATGGATATCTCGATGCCAAAGATGGATGGTTTGGAAGCAACAAAATTAATTAGAATGATAAATAAAAAAGTTGTGATAATTATAGAAACTGCTAAATCCCTTTCAGAAATAACAGAAGAGACTAAAGGGAAGGAAATTAATGATTTTTTCTTCAAGCCTTATAGCAGGTCTTTTCTGGACGAATTAATCATAAAACATTTTGATAAAAAATAGCATAGTCCCAAAGACTGACTTCAAGTGAATTTACTGTATTGCTGAAATTTATATTCCATACGTTACCCTTGATCCGTTCCTGCCCATGTTTATTTTAATTTGGTATAGATTAAAGCATTAATACCATTGACTTTCACATCGTGTCGCCTTTTTTAATACAGGTCAAATCATTGAACTTAGAGGCGGTACTTCTATTCCTTTTAGCACGAGGAAATGCAGCGAGACAATTCAGATAGTACCGCCTCCTTTTTTTTATAACGTCATTAAATATTCAAAATCTGCTAATCACCATAAATGATAATCACCTTTATAAGTTAGATTCCAACTGATTGTATAGCTTTTTCCTGTTATTAAGTCTCTTAACTTGAGATAGACAAACTCATCTGAATCCCAAATATCAAGCAG
>JBAVOD010000603.1:0-6608 GCA_049691735.1 Bacteroidales bacterium | reverse complement strand
ACTCTGTGCCCACAACGGGAGGGAATTTGACTACCCTTATATGGCAAGGCGAATGATAATCAACGGCATGGTAATCCCTGAAATCCTTGACAATGCAGGTAAGAAGCCCTGGGAGGTAAAGCTGCTTGATACCCTTGACCTCTGGAAATTCGGTGACTATAAAAACTATACCTCTCTTGAACTTCTGACCTTTATTCTTGGTATCGCTTCCCCTAAGGATGACATTGACGGAAGCATGGTCGCGGGCATTTACTGGAATGAGCGCGATCTGCAGCGCATCGTTAAATACTGCGAGAAGGATGTCCTTGCCCTGGCTCAGGTAATGCTGAGATTTATGAATCTCCCTAAAATAGAACCCGACAGGGTCGAATCGGTAACGGTTTTCTGATCAGTCATACCCGGCGAGCATCAGGAGAGATTCCCTTACCGCCACCGGATTATCAGCATGTATCCAGTGGCCTGCATGCGGAATTGTGATGAACTCAGCCGCAGGAAAGATCCTGAGTATTTCCCTGAAATCCGCTTCGGGCAGATAATCTGAATTTTCGCCTTTAAGGAACAGTACAGGGAATCCTTTAACCTGGTAATAGCCTGATTCAGTCAGGGTTATGCCCTCCATTATCCTGTCGATATTCTTCAGCAACGACGATGCATTAATCTTCCATGCAAACGAATTGTCGGCATTCCTCTGCAGGTTTTTCATTATCAGCTCCCTGGTCTTTTCAGATCCTATCCTTGATTCCAGGAAGGAATTGACCTCAGAGCGCGACCTTATGCCCGTAAGGTTACATTCAAGAATAGTATTGAGGATCTCACAGTGCTGCTCCTTCACCTTTTCGTCCCTTACAGGCGAAGCAACAGGAGATATGTCGGCGATAGCCAGGCCAAGGATCTTCTCAGGCCATCTCAGGGCGAACTTCATGGCGACCCTTCCTCCCATGCTGTGGCCGGCAAGAAAGAAGTTTCCGGTGTCCAGGTCATTTGCCAGTTCATAGATATCGCTGCTGAGCGAATCATAGTCGTGGATATCGCTGTGGGGTGACCGGCCATGATTCCTGAGGTCGGGAAGAAGGACGGTAAACCTGTTGCTGAGGCTTCGGGCTATTGACACCCAGTTATCCGATGCGCCGAATAGTCCGTGAAGTATCATCAGGGGCGGCCCGCTTCCGTATTTTCTGCAGTACAATTTCATCCCGGAGGTCAGTCAGCAATCTCCCTTTTATACATCCGGATTGTGTTTTCGAGACCGAAATAAAGGGCATCCGATATCAGGGCATGGCCGATCGATACTTCGTCGATCCATGGGATGTTCCGGCAGAAATATTTCAGGTTCTCAAGGTTGAGATCATGGCCGGCATTGAGTCCAAGACCCAATTCCCTTGCAACTCTTGCAGCGATTACAAATGGTTCGACAGCAAGGCGCGGATCCGTGTTAAAGCCTGCGGCATACGGTTCGGTGTAAAGTTCAATCCTGTCAGCCCCTGTTAATGCCGCATGCTCGATATTGGCAGGCTGCGTATCAACAAATATTGATATCCTTATGCCTGACTTTTTGAATGTTGACACTATATCCGCGAGGAAGCTTCTGAATTTGAGTGTGTCCCAGCCGGCATTTGAAGTGATTGCATCGTGAGCATCGGGCACAAGGGTAACCTGATCGGGCTTTACTGAGAGCACAAGCTCGATGAAATTTTCTGACGGGTAGCCTTCTATATTGAATTCGGTTGTGATAATGGGCTTTATCTCCCTGACATCCTGATACCTGATGTGACGCTCATCAGGGCGCGGATGGACTGTAATGCCATCTGCTCCGAAAAGCTGACAGTTGATGGCAGCTTTTACGACATCAGGTATATTCCCGCCCCTGGCATTACGCAATGTGGCTATCTTATTGATATTAACGCTGAGCTTGGTCATAATAAAATTGATGTTGAAACGTATAGTAAGTAACACAAAATTACAATAACTGGCTTTTTTTTGCTTATTTTAGTTGAAATTATGAAAGGTGGTGTTTCTTTATGCTTGCAAAAGACCTTATATCAGATGTGATCCCGTCGCTGAAGACCTCCGACACAGGTCAGACAGCCCTTAACTGGATGGAGATATTCCGGGTTTCACATCTTCCGATTGTAAATAACCAGGATTTCCTCGGGCTTATCTCCGACACAGATATATATGACATGAACCAGCCTGAGGAGCCGATAGGCAATCATTCGCTTACCCTTATAAAACCGTATGTCACTACTGACAAGCATCTTTTTGAGGTAATCGGCATGGCAGCACGTCTTAAACTGACTGTTGTTCCGGTGCTTGACGAGAATTCCCATTACAAAGGAGTTATAACCACAACAGATCTTGTCAGGTATATTGCCGGTATTTCGTCGATGGACCAGCAGGGAGGGATCATCGTTCTGGAGATGACCGAAAGGGATTACTCACTTTCTCAGATCGCCCAGATCGTTGAAGGAAATAATGTAAAGGTTCTGAGTCTTTATATCACATCTCCTCCCGATTCGACAAAGCTCGAAGTAACGATCAAGGTGAATTCCAACGATCTTGCTTCGGTGATAAGGACATTCGAACGTTATAACTACGAGGTCAAAACATGGGTTACGTCGGATGATTCCATGGACAAGTTCTATTCCGAGAGGTTAGACCTTCTGATGAAATATCTGAATATGTAAGACCGGGATGCTCAGGACCGTATGTATTTACAGTAAGGAAGGCAGTGCAAAGACTGCTGAAGGTGTTCAAAGGCTGATAAGGGAATTCTGCAGCAGGAGGATCAGGATACTGATTTATGGTAAGTCAGTCGACATGGCCGCATGCACCGGAGAAGGACTCATTGAACGGATCACCGGTCTTCGCTCACTTCCGGTGCTGCCCGATCTCGTCCTTAGCGTTGGAGGCGATGGCACTTTTCTTGAGACTGTGCTGAGAGTAGGCGATCTTGGTATCCCGATTGCAGGCGTAAATACGGGAAGAATGGGATTTCTCGCAAACATACCGGAAGAGGAGATCGGGCATTCGGTCGACCTTCTGTGCAAAGGCGAATACGAACTGATCGAACGGTCTCTGATCGAGCTCGTTCATCCTGCCGGCTTATTCGGGGAGGGAGAATCGGCTGCCCTGAACGAGATAACAGTTCAGAAATCCGATCCCGGCATGATAATAATAAATGTATATGTTGATGATGCATACCTTAATACTTACTGGGCCGACGGACTTATAATTTCGACGGCAACAGGATCGACGGCATATAATCTCAGTGTCGGCGGTCCGATATTGTCACCCGAGGATGAAAGCATCCTCATTTCCCCGATCTCACCGCACAACCTGACAATACGGCCGATAGTAATATCGGGGAACAGCAGGCTGAAGATGGTGGTGGAAGGCCGGAAGAAGGAGTGTATTGTGACCTGTGATTCGAGGTCACGGCTGCTCCCTTTCAGTGAAGAAATAAGAATAAAAAGGACCAGGGGCAAGATTAAAACAGTAATGCTGAGAGGAATGGATTTTTATAGCACGCTGAGGAATAAGCTTATGTGGGGCGCTGATCGCAGGAACTAATTTGGTATTTCTAAACGCTTTGTTTAAATTTAGATTACTATATTTGTAACAACTTTAAAACCAGACCTGATATGAAACGACCTCTTTTCATCCTGGCTATCTTCTTTTTGTCCGTTCAACTATCTGATGCTCAGCTTTGGAAATTAAAACAATGGGAGGTCATGTTCGGGGTAGGTCCGTCTTTTTCATTCCCCGATGTCGGAGGCTATACCATTGGAAAGAACTTTCTGGGATTCAGGGATCTGAGCTACAGGCAGACCAGGTTCGATGTTAATGCTTCAGTGAAATACAGGGTTTCAAGGACGGCCAACATGAGGCTTAGCCTCACTTATGGCATGCTTCACGCAACCGATACAAGGGGATCGAATGAAGGGAGGAATTTTGAATCGCTGACCAACCTGTTCGAACCCGCACTTATGTTTGAATACTATTTTGTTAAGAATAAATATGAAAGCAGCTACCTTTTCCTTAAAGGTAAAACCCTGTGGTCAATGCTCTCTTCTCTCGATTTCTATGCATTTGCAGGATTGGGTGGTGTGGCATACAGCGTCAGCAGTAATCAGCTCCTGTTGCAACGCGATCTTCCGTCATCCGGCTTCGCGGCTGTGATCCCGGGGGGGGTCGGGGCAATTCTCATCTATACGCCCAATATTAATTTTGGACTTGAGCTGGGAGGCAGGTATGCTTTTACAGATTATCTTGACGGGTACACCTCACAATATTCCAAAGCGCAGGACGTTTATTATTTTTTGAACTTTACTTTTACTTATAAGCTGAAGTCAGGTCCGCACGGCCTGCCATCTTTCAGATAATGTGCTGCATAAGGTTGGATGAAAAGGTTACTGGGGTTTCTTTTTTCTTTATTCTTTGCTGTTTCAGTTTTCTGCCAGAGAAGTGCTGATTATGGCATTTTTGCAGGTGTATCATCTTACATCGGTGATATCAACCCCGGCAGGCTCCTCTATTCACCCCAACCTGCTGCCGGACTCTTCTACAGGTATAATTTCCATCCGCGCCAGTCTATCCGGACCAATATCTATATAGGAGGGCTCAAAGCCAATGACATGGATTTTAACAACGGTTTCCAGACCGCCCGTGCCGCCTCATTTTCAGGGGTTGTTGGTGAATGGACCGCACAGTACGAGTTTAATTTCCTCCCTTATTCAACACAGGCAAGGAGGTGGAACTGGACACCTTATTTTGCTGGTGGTCTTGGCATTGCATTCATTAGTACTTCTTCGCTCACATATGAACCAGTCATACCGGTTTCAGTCGGTTTTAAAATAAATGTCTATAAAAACCTTGGTCTTGAAGCCGAATATGGTTTTCGTAAAACTTTTTATGATAACTTTGACGACCAAAAAGATTTGATTGATCCATCTCGTCAACCATGGCTCCACAACAATGACTGGTATTCATTTGCAGGTATTGCCTTTACCTGGAAAATCTATAGCAGACTGGCTGGGTGCCCGGCTTTCAAAGATGTAGATGAGACGCGAAAACGGTGAATTATGTCCATTGTGAAGCAGATTAATACTGACAAGCTCCCTTGCCATATAGCGATTATCATGGATGGAAACGGAAGATGGGCCAGGCAGAGGGGTATGGATAGAATATTCGGACATCAGCAGGGAGTAAAAGCTGTCAGGGAAATCATTGAGGCATCTGTTGAATTAAAGATTAAATATCTTACCCTTTATGCATTTTCAACCGAGAACTGGGGCAGACCTGACGAAGAGGTTTCAGCGCTGATGGGAATAATGGTCCAGTCGCTCAATAATGAGACCGATACACTGATCAAAAATAATATAAAACTAGTTGCAATAGGGGATACCGGCAGGCTTGCATCTGATGTAAAAGAAAGGCTGCTCGATACCATTGATATTACTTCACCGGCAACCGGACTGACCCTTGTAATTGCAATGAGCTACAGCTCGAGGTGGGAAATAACCGAGGCTGCAAAGAAACTCTCGGCTGATATACTCAGCGGAAACATTAATCCTGATTCGGTAACGGAAGAGAATTTCTCGGGATACCTCACCACGAAAGGTATTCCTGACCCCGAACTCATGATAAGGACAAGCGGTGAAATCAGGATAAGTAATTTTCTTTTATGGCAGATGGCCTATACTGAGCTGTATTTCACTAAAATACTTTGGCCCGATTTTGGTAAGGAAGAATTATATAAGGCCATAATTGAGTTCCAGAAAAGAGAAAGAAGGTTTGGAAAGACGAGTGAACAGTTGATGGATAATTGATGTAATAATGCTGATAAACAAATTGAAAGGTATCTTTCTTGCGGTAATCCTGGTTCTGGCCGGCCTTACTCTCCATTCGCAGGAAAAGGAGGTGATCATTTCTTACGGCAATCCTGAGGACTATATCATAGGGGGCGTATCAGTTTCAGGGGTAAGGTTTCTCGACATAAATGCACTTATCGGAATTTCAGGCCTGAGGGTAGGACAGGAGGTGGCCATCCCGGGCGATGCGATCACAACCGCCGTTAAGAAGCTCTGGCAGCAGGGCCTCTTTTCTGATGTAAGGATCAGTATCATAAAAAAAGTTGCCGATACTGCATACCTCGATATTGCCCTGAAAGAACGGCCACGCATCTCGTCAGTAAAATACAACGGCTTAAAAAACTCAGAGGTCGACGATCTTGGCAAAAAGATCAATATGCCTGTAGGCTCGCAGCTTACAACATTCATGCTCAATAACACAAGAAAGATAATCAGCGACCATTTTATTGAAAAGGGATTCCTCAATACCACTGTTGAATTCATTCAGAAAGATGACCCGGCTCAGCCAAATAACGTGATACTTACTGTAAATGTCAACAAGCAGGACAAGGTGAAGATCGGCGAGATTATGTTCATCGGTAATGAAGATTTCACTTCAACTCAGCTGCGCCATAAGATGAAGAACACAAAGAAGAAAAATATTAACTTTTTCAAATCCTCAAAATTCATAAGCGCAAAATATGATGAGGACAAGCAGAGCCTGATTAAATTTTACAATGATAACGGATACAAGGATTT
>JBAVOD010000602.1:0-13470 GCA_049691735.1 Bacteroidales bacterium | reverse complement strand
GATAAGGACTATGCAAGGCTTGACACCACAAGAACATCCCTGATCGGATCGGGAGGAAGAATTCAGATCGTGAAAAACAACGGCCACCTCAACCTGATGGGAGTTGTGATCTGGAAAACCCCCGGCTTTGAAATAAACGACCTCGGGTACATGCAGTCGGCCGACCAGATCCTGTCGGTTGCCTGGGCAGGCTATAACCTGTGGGAGCCAAAAGGCATTTACAGGAGCATGAATATCAACGCAGACATTTATACGGTAAGAAACTTCGGAGGAGATAATCTGGGCAATGGTTTTGAGTACAATTTAAACATTAACCTTAAAAATTACTGGAATGCGTGGGCGGGAGGAAACTTTTCGACCAATTCATTTGACAACAGCATACTGAGAGGCGGACCCCTGATGAAGACGCCCGGAAGAATGAACGCACGTGTGGGATTTTCGACTGACGACCGGAAGAAAATGTCACTCTCGTTCTATACCAGTTATAATACTGCTTACAAAAACAACGAATCAAACTTGTATTCCGAAGTAAGCCTGTCATACAAGCCTGTAAATTATCTGTCAGTCTCACTGGGCCCCGGATACACCAAATCATTTTCAGAGCTTCAGTATGTAACGCAGGCAAAATTCAATGATAACGACAGATATGTATTTGCCAGCATTGACAGAAAAACCCTGAACGCATCACTCAGGATCGATTTCAATCTCAATCCCGAACTTACGGTTCAATACTGGGGACAACCTTTTATTGCAACCGGCAAATATTATAATTACAAGTATATTACTGATCCCCTGGCGGAAAAGTTCACCAGCAGGTTCAACGGATATACTGAACCCCAGGTTCTCAGGGGAGAGGAAACATTCGGAATTGACGAAAATTCGGACGGGCTCTCCGACTTCAGCTTTGACACACCTGATTTCAAGTTCGGGCAGTTTCTTTCTAACCTTGTCGTAAGGTGGGAATACTCTCCGGGATCGACAGTCTACCTTGTTTGGAGTCAGACCCGCAGCAGTTCCGACTCCTCAGGCACCATGGATTATTTCAACGATATGGGTAATCTCTTCAGCCGCAATGACAATGTACCGAATAATGTGTTTCTGATTAAGTTCAGCTACAGGTTTGGATTAAAATAGCTTCTAGTGGTTTTGGTTAAGGCCGTCTCGGGGGAGACGGCTTTTTTTTTAAATTGTCTGTTCATTTTGGACAACCGTCCTGCAAAATTCTGCGTTGTACTTCGCAGACATCTGCGAGAAAGACCGGCGTCAGGAATTTCAAAGGTCATCTGGAATTAAGACAACTTTTTAACTCCAATTCCCGGTCGGTCAGGCAGTGTTATCTTGCCTTCGATCACCCTGAGGCCGTCAAACAGATCGTTGCTGATGAGCAGATTGCCGTCGAGATCGCACCAGTCGGCCATCGGTGACAAATGTGCCGCTGCGGTCACCGCGCATGAGGTTTCAGTCATGCACCCAATCATAACCTTCATTCCGAGGGTCTTTGCAACTGATGCCATTTTCATTGCTGCCCTCATCCCCCCGCACTTCATCAGCTTTATATTTACTCCTGAATAAACCTCCCTGAGAGCGATCAGATCTGCCAGGTTCTGAATTCCCTCGTCGCCCATCACAGGTAACGGGCTTCTGCGCGTCAGCCATGAAATGTCATCCTTCATTTCGCCGGGCATTGGCTGCTCGAGGAATAAGACTCCCTTCCCGCTGAGCCACTCAGCCATTTCAAGTGCATGGTCTCTGTCCTTCCATCCCTGGTTAACATCAACACATAATGGTTTAGCAGTAACGGAACGTATCACTTCAATCATTTCCTTGTCGTTGTCCCTGCCCAGCTTTACTTTCAGAACTTTATAAGGCTCTGCCTCTGCCACCTTCTGCCTTACTGCTTCAGGCGTGTCAAGGCCGATGGTAAAGCTTGTCAGAGGCGTTTTTTCAGGATTAAGACCGAATAGCCTGTAACAGGGTTCACCTGCCAGCTTCCCTGTCAGGTCATGAAGGGCAATATCGACTGAAGCTTTTGCAGCATAGTTGCCGGGCATCACTCCATCGACATACCTAAGAATATCCTCAAGGAGAAAGGGATCTGTAAATTGTGAGAGATCAAGCAATGAAAGGAACTTCATAACCGATCCGTGACTTTCGCCCAGATAAGGCGGCATAGAAGCCTCACCATAACCGGTAATTCCGTCATACCCTATTTCAGTGAGCACGACCGGGGTGGTTGTCCTCGAACTGCCTGAAAGGGTAAAAGTGTGCTTGAGCTGAAGGGTATAAGGAGAATACTTCAGGAGAAGGCCTTTCTTTTTCAGCCTCCCGCCCACCTGAAACACCGGAACAGTACCCGGAAGAGCACCGGTTACCAGGGCGGCTCCTGCAAGTGAGGCCGAGAGTTTAATAAAATCCCGCTTGTTCATGTATGTAATTTAATAGTACCAGTCGTGCGATGAAACAGGCTGAAGACCCTTGCCGGGCTCAGCTCCGATAATCCTCCGCACCCCGATGAACGTATCGCGCCTGAACCTTCTGAAATTGCTCCTTGTTGAATCGAGGCTGCTGATCCTGACCATTCCCGAAGCATGAATAAATTCGGTATTGCCAATATACATGCCGACATGTGTTGCTCTCGGCCTACCGCGGCCGGGAGGACCGAAGAAAAGCAGATCGCCGGCTTTCAGGGAGTCGGGATAGAATGATCTCCTTATCCTGGTCCCGTAACCGAACTGCTGTGAAGCATCCCTCGAAAGGATCAGGCCGTTTAAATAATAAACGGTCTTGACAAACCCGCTGCAGTCAAAGCCTTTTGAGGATGTACCTCCCCACAGGTAGGGGATTCCCATAAATGACTCAGCTGTCCTTATAAGGTTGCCGGCTGACAAAAACCTGCCGGTTGTAAGTTCACTGAGCGGGATGGCATCCTCCTTCCGTATGAAACCGGTCCGGCCGTCAGGAAGAATTACTTCAGACAAGCTTCCACCGTCGCCCTTTCGCACTACAATACATCCACAGACAATATCTGAAACGACCCTGCCCGAATTCGGATCAGCAAGCACATCTCCCGTCTTTTTCAGATAGAAGAGTCGTGGTGATGATTTCCAGTTGGCCATATCCTGTTCAGCCATTGATGTGACGGCATCGCTGTCGACCCATCCGATGTATTTGTCAGGTGTTTGTATCAAAAACCATCCACTCTCCTTTTTCAGGATCCTGACAGGGGTTCCCATCAGGGCCTGGGTAACCATCTCGACTTCGTTCGAAGAAGATGCCCTTATGTTGCAGACACTTACGTCAACAAGACCCCAGGGCTTTGTAATCACCTTCTTATCAGGCAATAACACAAGACTGTCGGCGAAGCTCACATTTTTGCTTTTAAGGAATTCAACAACAGCTTCCCTGGCCTGAGGGACATCTGTTTCTCCTTTAAGTACCAGGCCCTTGTCGGTTTCGTAAAGCTTTACATCGAATACGCCTTCGCGGAAGTCAGGCACCCATGTTATTGAAATTGAATCAATCTCATTGCGGAAGTAGCCCGACATCTTCTTTTTGCATCCTGTTGAAATTATTAAAAGAGCCACCGGCATTGCCAGGGCCCGAACCAAAAGCTTTGAGTACACCGGTCTCATTTAAATTATCTTATTTTTATTTCAAAATTTCACCCGGATCCCCGTCATTAATGATCAGCCTGAAGGAATCAGTTCCCGGCTTGAAAAAGTCGCGGATCTGCCCGACCAGCTTCAAGATGCTGTTGCAATCTGATTGCCCGTGATTCCCTGGGCATGATATCACTGACAGAACAACAAATAAGGAAAAAGAAATTCTCATTCACAGTTAACCCGGTAAATTTATAAATTTGAAGAAATCCTTTCCCCGGAATTTATGATTATTATTGATTATTGACAGATTCTCTGCGTAACTCTGCCTCAGGTTCAATGCAACTCTGCGAGAAATTTTTAAAAAAGTGATATCAAAGTGATATCAAAATGATATCAAAACGATATCAAAACGATATCAAAATGATATCAAGATGATATCAGAATGATATCATCTTATTGAAGGTAATTGCTATACGGCCAATTGAGTAGCAGAACCGGCAGAACCCCAGATTATATGATAAATAATTCTTCCCCGGCCATGAATTTCAATTGATTATTATTATTTTATCCGGGACATTTTTACAATTTTTGCAGATAGTTCTGAAATTCCTGTCCTATTTTATCGGCAGGCACGGTTCCGGTATTCCGACCCGATGAAACTTCTGGTTTGAAAAGTTGAATAAACCCTTTCTGAATTGTTTTGCAGATACACTTAATAAAATAACAATTATGAAATATCGTAATCTGGGCAGGACAAATATTGAAGTGAGCGAAATCGGCTACGGCATGTGGGGCATAGCAGGGTGGACTGGCTCGCATGACAATGAATCGATGGAGTCGCTCCAGCTGGCTGTTGATCTCGGGTGCAACTTCTTTGATACGGCCTGGGGCTACGGGAACGGAAAAAGTGAACACCTGCTGGGGGAGCTTGTCAGGGCAAACAGCGGAAAGAAACTTCATACTGCGACCAAGATCCCCCCGAAGAATTTCAAATGGCCGGCAAGGAAAGAATATAAACTTGATGACTGTTTCCCGCCCGATCATATTGAGGAATATGTCGAAAAAAGCCTCAGGAATGCAGGGCTTGGTTCATTCGATCTGATGCAGTTCCATGTTTGGGAGGATGACTGGCTGGATGATGAAAGGACAATCGGCAAAATGCTTGACCTGAAAAGCCAGGGCCTTTTCCGGGCCATCGGTATCAGTATGAACCGATGGGAACCCTGGAACGGGATCAGGGCAGTCAGAAGCGGACTTATCGATACGGTACAGGTAATCTATAACATATTCGACCAGAATCCTAAAGATGAGCTTTTTCCGGCATGCCGCGAGATGAATGTCGGTGTTATCGCCAGGGTCCCCCTTGATGAAGGAACTTTGACAGGCACCCTTACCAAAGAGAGCAAATGGCCTTTTGGTGACTGGAGGAATACATACTTTTTACCTGAGAACCTGATTCCCAGTGTTGAACGGGCCGATGCACTCAAGCCTCTTGTTCCGGAGGGATCGACATTGCCTGAGATGGCACTGAGGTTCATACTCGGGGAACCGACAGTCAGTACCATGATCCCCGGAATGCGGAAACCTTCGCATGCCAGGACGAACCTGGCCGCAAGCGACCTGGGGCCGCTCGATCCGGCATTAATGAAAGAACTTCATAAGCACCGCTGGGACAGGAAACCCCGGAAGTGGTCGCAGTAATCGAGCAATTAGTAAGTATTCATTAATTTTGTACGCACCGTAAGACATGTAACCAATTAAACCAGAAACCTCATGGACCGCCGCAAATTTGTGAAGACAACAGGAATGGCAGCCGCAGCTACCGCCATCCTTCCCTCAATGATCAATCCCATCAACATGCCTGCGCAGCTTATGAAGCGCAAATTCGGGAAAATTGACTTTGAAGTTACCACATTGGGCCTTGGAGGCCAGGCATCCCTTCAGTGGACTCCTGAAGGGGTTGATCCGGTTAAAATAATCCTTAAAGGATTTGACCTGGGTATCAATTATTTCGATACATCGAACCTTTATGGTCCAAGCCAGGCCAACTTCGGGAAGGCATTTGCATTAAAGAAGCTTATTCCGGGCACTGAAGGTTATGACGCGAATCTGAGGCGGTCGATCTTCCTTACAAGCAAAACTCACCTGCGGTTTGCCAGGGGAGGAGGTGATGTGAAAGGCGTCACCAACTGGACAAACGGCGAGCAGGGCACCCATACAATCGATGACCTTCGGAGGTCGCTGTCCCTGATGTTCGGAGACGGAAAAGGGAACTTCCCGAAAGGTGCTTACCTCGACATGATGCTTATTCACAACCTTAATACCCGTGAGGAAGTAGATGCGCTTTATGAAGGGCTTGAGAACACCGATCCTTCAGCGGAAAGAATCGGAGCTCTGGCCGCCCTCCGTGACTATCGCGACGGTACCAATCTTACCGGATTGAATCCGGGACAGGAAAAGCTTATCAGGCATATAGGATTTTCGGGGCATTTCGATCCTTCGGTGAACATGTACATGATAAGGCGCGACCGGACCAATGTTCTTGATGCCATGCTGGTTGCAGTCAGTGCTAATGATAAACTGATGTTCAACATGCAGTATAATGTGATCCCCCTGGCTACGGCCAAAAATATGGGAGTGATTGCGATGAAGGTCTTTGCCGACGGTGCAATGTTCTCCAAGCCTGCTGAGTGGTCAGAAAATCCGGGGCATGTTGTCCGGACAGTAGGTAAAGGCGCCGTTGCAAGTCAGTCACTTATCAGATACACCCTGACAACTCCCGGTGTTCACCTTGCAATTATCGGCACAGGCCAGATCAGCGACAATAAGGGTGAATGTCAGCTGACAAACAACCTTGAAGCTGCCCAGATACTTCCCGGGGGGCTTAGCGGAAGTGAAAGGCTCGAAATCGAGAAAATGGCCGGCAAAATAAAGGAAGGCAAGACCAACTATTTCCAGAATGCCGCCCTTCCGCTTACCGCGCCTGATGAGGTCAGTGCAGAACAAAAAAATTCAGGCGGTTCGCGCGTTGCTGCGGTCAGTTGGAATACAGCCTATGCCGGTGATGCACCTGTTGACAAATATGAGATCTGGCGCGACGGAACAAAGGTACTGACAGCGCCCTTTTCGCCTCAGCTCACAACTGACCCGTTCAGGTTCTCTGAGTCGCTAAGCGACAGGTCGGAACATACTTACATTGTAAAAGTTACCGACGAAAAAGGAAGAACGGCTGAATCAAAACCTGCCGTTCTGCGTGCCGTTTAAATATCTGGTAAAGCTGTAAAGCTTCACTGCACCCTGGCAGAGGAAATTGATTTTCAGTGACTGTATCGGCTGGACCGAAGATAATCGGTTATACTATGAATAAGTGTAAGTACAATTTGTAATTTCGCCTGATAAATTTTTAATCCAAATCAGATGAAACGAACTGTTATAGTAGTGACGATCATTCTTGGTTTCACATCGCTGAATGTGTTTTGCCAGAATAAAAGCAAGGCTGTTTTCAGGGAATCAAAACCAGGCTTCTTTGAGAATTCAATAATGAGGGACGACAGGGAAGTGAGGAAGCAGGCTGAACCGGTTGCCGGTCGAAAGACCTTTGCAGTAGATCTTACCGGTGAATCGCTCCCCAACAAAATCGATCTTTACAAAAACCAGCAATGGCATAATCCACCTGTTTCACAGGGAAATACCAGCACATGCTGGAGCTTCAGCACAACATCGTTCCTTGAATCTGAAGTCTACAGGCTCACCGGACAGAAAGTAAAATTATCGGAGATGTATACTGTCTACTGGGAGTTTGTCGAAAAGGCCAAAAGATTCATTGACGAAAGAGGGAATTCAAACTTTGACGAAGGTTCCGAGGCGAATGCTGTTACCCGCATGTGGTCTAAACACGGTATCGTTCCGGAAGAAGCATACACAGGACTTACGGGAGGTCGCAAATTCCATAATCATGATGCAATGTTAACTGAAATGAAAAGCTACCTCGAATCGGTAAAATCGGATAACTCGTGGGATAAGGACGCAGCGGTATTGACGATCAGGGCAATTATGGATCATTATATGGGTGTCCCGCCGACTGAGGTAATTGTAAATGGTAAAAAGATCACGCCCCTTGAGTACATGAAGGATGTAATAAAAATAAATCCTGCCGATTATGTCGATATCCTCTCATATAGCCAGGAACCATTCTACAGGCAGGTTGAATATAAGGTGCCGGATAACTGGTGGCATAACAGCGATTATTATAACGTACCTCTCGAGGTATTCATGAATACCCTTAAGAATGCCGTCAGAAAAGGATATACGGTGAGCATCGGCGGTGATGTCTCGGAACCCGGATTTGATCGCGTGACACAGTGTGCAGTAATTCCGGATTTTGATATTCCGTCGGCTTTCATTAATGATGATGCCCGTGAATTCAGGTTCCGGAACCAGACTACCACCGACGACCATGGGTTGCATCTTGTCGGTTATCTTGATAAGGATGGGAAGGACTGGTACCTGATAAAGGATTCCGGATCGGGTTCAAGGGATAATGACCCTAATGCCAAAGAATTCGGATATTACTTTTTCTCCGAAGATTATGTGAAGCTGAAAATGATGGATTTCATGGTGCATAAGGATGCGGTAAAGGACCTGCTGCAGAAGTTCTGAACAAGCACCCAGCAACCCGCAACAGCAACTTTAGCCTTAGCCTCTGCTGAAAGCTATTGCACAATGATCTTACCCGTCATGTACGGGTGGATGGTGCAGTGGTAATTGTATGTCCCGGCTGCAGTGAACTGATGTGTATAGCTGGCTCCACTGGCAATACTGCCACTGTCGAACAACCCGGTATCGCTTGTAACCGTATGTGCAACGGGATCCTTGTTGATCCATGTTACCGTTGTGTTCACCGGCACCGTAAGCGAAGAAGGATTATATGCGTATCCCTGGATAAAAACTTCATTGGTACCCGGACCTGTATTCGAGGAGCTGGATTTGCTACAGCCTGAAAGGATCATGGCGATCAGCTGGAATGCAATGAAGACCGCTATCCTGCCTGATACTGTTTTTCCCTTTTTCATTTCATTTATCATTTGTCAGGGAATATAAAACGCAAAAGCCGCAATTTGGTTCATAAACATTATAAGGTCCAAAGATGTTAATTGAAGTAGGGTGGTCAGATTAAAAGCATTTTAGCTTTTCCCGGCTCACCTGAGGCTTCAATGATTACCTGAGACATCAATAATTATTAACTCCGGCAAGACGCTGTAACGAATTCCCGTTATAGGTGGCGGCTGATAATTTGAGTGAACCGGATGAAAAGAAGGAAAGCTAAGATACGAGATATCAGAGAGTTGAGAAAAGATGCGGAATCCAGGGTCATTCCGGATTTAAATGCACAGCCAATCGGTGAAAATGATGACCCGCGGAAGCTGATGCATGAATTGCAGGTACATCAGATTGAGCTGGAAATCCAGAACGAGGAGCTGCGCAACACAAGGGAGAGCCTTGAGGCTGTATTAGAAAAACATGATGACTTTTATGACTTTGCACCGGTAGGCTATTTTTCATTCAGCAGGACCGGCGTGATCCTGGAAACAAATCTTACAGCTGCTTCAATGCTTGGAGTTGACCGTGCCAGGCTGACAGGGAAGCTGTTCCAAAATTACATTCAGGATAAAGTCTCTGCATATACCTTCAGAAATCTTCTCAATGAAGTTTTTGATAACAGGAAAAAGGGTGCTTGTCAGCTAAGCATAACCAATAGTGAAAATCACGGGCTTTTTATCCATCTGGAGGTAAGCATACCGCTGAATGACAACAAGTGCCTTGCAGTGGCATCAGATATAACTGAACTGAAAAAGTCCCGGAACGATCTGTTCGCCAGCGAGAAAAAACTCCATGACACCAACAGTTACCTTGAGCACCTGATCAACTTTGCCAATGCACCCATTATCGTATGGAATCCCGGCTTTGAAATTCAGGTTTTCAACAGGGCATCCGAAAGGCTGACGGGGTACAATGCCCAGGAAGTAATCGGAAAGAAGCTTGATATACTTTTCCCCGGGATATCAAGGAAGAAATCGATCGACATGATCAAACGGACACTCGAAGGAAGATTCCTCGAAAGCATCGAAATACCCATACTTACAAAGGGGAAAGAAACCAGAATGGTACTCTGGAATTCCGCCAATATCTATGCAACTGATAATATATCACTTATTTCGACAATAGCCCAGGGTAATGACATTACACTGAGAAAGAAAGCCGAAAACGCCCTTGTAGAATCGCAGAGGAAGCTCGAAATAGCACTCGACAGCGGTAATATCGGCATATGGGAGTGGGATTCTGCAGAAAAGAAAATCAGAATTGACAGCAGGACTGAAAAACTTCTGGGTATTGACGGCACTACCTTTGACGGCTCCTTAAAGTCGCTGGAGGACCTTGTTGTTCAGGAAGATCTTGCCCATCTGAGAGCGGCTTTCCGCAGGACAATTAATGAAGTCGTGCCTTTTGAGACCGTGATCAGAGTAAAGCCGGAAGGCAAAAGTATGAGACATCTGGTTGCCAAAGGCCAGTGCCACAGGGATAGCAGCGGAAAGGTGAATATCACGGCCGTCTTCTTCGACATCACTGAAATGAAAAAACAATCAGAGCATGCCCTCTTCAGGGTTAATGAAGATCTGGTCCGGTCAAACAGGGATCTTGAGCAGTTTGCATACGTGGCATCCCATGACCTTCAGGAACCGTTGAGAATGATCTCGAGCTTCACCCAGCTGCTTTCACAGCAGTATAAGGATAAGCTTGATGGCAACGCGCTTGAGTACATCCGGTATGCAGTTGACGGATCAAAAAGAATGTATGATCTGATCAACGGCCTGTTAGCTTATTCAAGGATCCATACAAGGGGCAAATCGTTCCAAATGGTTGATCTGAACATAGTATTTGAAAAAGTCATGAAGAACGTGGAGCTTAAGATAAATGAAAGAAATGCCTGCATTAATTCAGAAAACCTGCCGGTTGTCTTTGCAGATGAAAACCAGATGATCCAGCTTTTTCAGAACCTCATTCTCAACAGCATGAAGTTCTGTGAGAAAGATCCCAGAATTGACATCTCATCACAATCTGATAACGACAGGTATATTTTAAGCTTCAGAGATAACGGGATCGGCATTGAGCCCGAATATTCGGAGAGGATCTTCCAGATCTTCCAGAGACTTCACACAAATGACGAATATGAAGGTACCGGTATCGGACTGGCTATATGCAAGCGCATTATTGAACGTCACGGCGGCACTATCTGGGTGGAATCGGAACACGGCAAGGGCTCTTCGTTTTTTTTCACAATTCCAAAGGATCAGGCAGCCGGTTAGGGCTCAAATTCAATCCTGCGACAATTCTTTTCCGGAGATCCTGAGAAGATCTTGTTCAGCTTAGCTGTTTCAGGATCCTCAATGCCTCTGTTACATGCTCAACCGGCTTTGTCATCGAATCATAAACGTAGACTACCTTCCCCTGCTTGTTAATCACAAAGGTTACACGCTCCGGGATCGGACCATTATTATTCACGCCAAACAAATCGCGGACTTTGTTCCCGGTATCGGCCAGAAGCTCATAAGGCAGTTTGTATTTATCCGAAAATTCCTTGTGGCTGCCGATTGACTGTGAGCTGATCCCTATAACAGCAGCACCGGCATCCCTGAAAGCTGAATAATTGTCACGGAATGTGCAGACTTCCTTAGTACACACGGGTGTCTCATCTTTTACGTAAAAGAAGATCACAAGGTTCTCCTTGCCCAGAACGCTCTTCAGATCGAAGATCTTACCGTTCTGGTCGGGAAGAGAAAACTCTGGTACTTCCGATCCTACCGCCAGAGGTGAATTTGCACCGCTGCTTTTTGATGACGAGCCGGGAGTAAAGAAAGTTATCAATCCCGACATCATCATTGAAATTAATATTGTATTCATAGAATTGAGTTTTTAACTGTTTTAACCACATGAAACAAGAAATCCCTGTTGTTTGTTTAAGTGATTACAGGATAAAAGTTTAAATTTGAAAGGTCATAAAATGACACGCAGCAGAATAACCAGCTTCAGGGATGCATTCAGCGGCTTGGGCACAATGTTCAGGCATGAGCCAAATGCCCGGATACACCTTGCCATCACTGTTTGCGTTATAATTGCCGGGATTTGTTTCAGGCTGTCAGCAGCTGAATGGATCGCCATAACATTTGCAATAGGATTTGTATTTACAGCCGAAATACTGAATACTTCAATCGAAAAGCTTGCCGATTTTGTCTCTCCGCAAAAACATGAGAACATCAAAAGGGTCAAGGACCTTGCCGCTGCAGGTGTACTTATAAGTGCAATTGCATCAGCAGTGATCGGCCTTATAATATTCATTCCAAAGATCTCGGGACTGTTCATCAGGTAATCACCTGCACATATATGGAAACGGGGACCGACTTCCTGAAGATGAACCGGCACCCCCGATCTTGCAATCTAATCTTAGTGTTGAAGCACCTTGCAGATGAAAACACTTTGAGAAGGGCGCCGGCAACAACAAAGGTATGAAATATATGAAATTCATGTCAAAACAATTCCCTTTCAATTTTTATTAGCCACTTGCTGCCGCTCCCGGCAATATCCGGTGCGTCAGTCGCGTTTATCCTTTAACATTGTGCATAATGAAGGATAAAAAACACCCTGGTCCGAAAAACACCAAGTTCGTCAGAATAAATAATTCAATATGGATCGAGGCCGATGCCGGTGTTCCTGACGAAGTCGCCAGGTTGCAGTTTTACCAGAAAATCCAGCTTGCGGGAAATGCCCGGGCAAAGGAGAGTAATCTGATCAGGGAAAACTGATCTAAATAAACAACCTGTTAATCAAAAACAGGTCTTATTGGAAACTGCAAAACTAATTCTATATATTTAACTCATCTCCAATATTATACACTATAGGTCAAACATTTCTTCATCTTTTTGCCGGAGCTTCCGGTAAATTTTCAAATATTTTTGACTAAAGAGACTTATATTAAGATAAAAAGCTGCCAGCAATTGTCTAACGGTCCCAATTATTTGATAAAAGACCTTCAAAATATTCATGATTTTGCAGATTATGGGCTTCTGTCACTTGACGATGATCATTGGTCATATTAATTTTACTCCGTGATCAATATTTTCAGCTATCACCAAAAGTGTTTACTGAACTATCAAATTCACGAATTTCCAAAATAAGATAAACCGGATTAACAAGTATCAGACAATGAAAAAAACAGGATTCATCCTGCTGGTGGTGCTCGGCATTTCCTGTGCCACCGGCCAGAAAACAGGACTTGTTGCCGAAGATGAAATGTTTATCACCAGAAAATACATAGGAACTTTTGTTGATTACAGGCAGAGTGAACCCCAGACTTTCGGAGGGCCTCATCTTATCTGGATCAAAACCTCGATGGACAGTACATTCGGGAAGATCTCAGCATATGGCAGGAAATGTGATTTCGCCCCGGGAGAAAAGCTTTACCTCAGAAGGACATATTATGCCCCGGGAGTATTCGGTTACTGGGTGTATCAGATTGAAAACGACTCGTCAGTGTTTTACAGGGCAAGTGAGTACCAGTACGACAGCAAGGTGCTGGTACAGAACTGGTACTGATGCTTATCATCGCTGCAGGTAGGCCCCGGTTGCGAGGTGCGGGGTGCGTGGTGAGCCCCCTGGGAGGCATACGCGTCAACTTAAGTCTCGATACAATTTCTTTTGCACACCAGCTATCATGACAATACGTTGTTAACTTTACGTGGTTTTACACAGTGTAATCGAGTTATTTCTTAGTGCTTATTGCCTGAACTTAAGTTTGGTTCCAAAAGCCTTTGCC